>JBAVYG010000794.1:0-15330 GCA_049698675.1 Terriglobia bacterium | reverse complement strand
CTGCTGAACTGGCCGTTCATTGGCAGCGTGATCGCATCGGCGGCGGTAGTGGCGGTCTACATCTACCTCGGCGGGTTGACCTCGTCGATTTACAACGAAGTGCTCCAATTCTTCCTCATCGTGTTTGGGTTCCTTCCTTTGGCGATCCTGGGACTAAAGGCGGTCGGGGGCTTTGCAGGGCTCAAGGCGAAATTGCCGAATCCCGGCTACGCGCATACTTGGGCGAACATTTGGCATGCCAGCCAGAATCCAATGGGGATCAACTGGTTCGGCACGATCTTCGGACTGGGCTTTGTGCTTTCCTTCGGCTATTGGTGTACGGACTTCCTGGTGGTCCAGCGCGGCTTGGCGGCGAAGGATATGCCCGCCGCACAGCGCACGCCCCTCATTGCGGCTGTCCCGAAGATGTTCTTTCCGCTGATGGTTGTTCTTCCCGGCTTGGTGGCCATTGCGCTTGACCCCTCCCTGACGAAATATCTCAACGGCCGGTACGACAATGCGCTCCCGGCCATGCTGGGCAAGTTTTATCCCTCGGGCCTTTTAGGCATCGGGCTGACGGCGCTGCTGGCCAGTTTCATGTCAGGCATGGCCGGAAACGTCACCGCCTTCAACACGGTTTGGACTTTCGACATCTATCAGACGCACGTTAACCCCGGCAAGCCTGACCGGCACTATCTGAATATGGGCCGTTTCGCAACGGTTTTCGCGGTGGCGGTGGGAATCGGAACGGCCTTCATCGTTCTGAAGTTCAACAACCTGATGGATTATCTCCAGCTCCTTTTCGCGTTCTTTAACGCGCCGCTGTTCGGTACCTTCCTGCTGGGAATGTTCTGGAAGCGCACCAGCGCCCACTCCGGTTTCTGGGGATTGCTTTCCGGGATTCTCGCCGCCGCCACCCACTACACCCTCTACCGCTTTCATGTGATTTTCTACCCCACCGATATGGCGGCGAATTTCTATCAGGCTATCTGGGCTTTCTCGGTCTGCGTTGTGGTGACCGTGGTTGTGACCCTGTTCACCGAACCCCGAAAGGAAGAAGAGCTGGTGGGGCTTGTGTACTCTCTGACTCCAAAGCCTAGAAACCAGGACCTGCCCTGGTATGAGAGGCCCGGCATTCTTGCCATTGGCATCCTCGCGCTCTGCACGGTGTTGAATATCATCTTCTGGTGAAAACCATGGGCTTGGACATTCGCTTACCAATCGGAATCATCTTCACCATTTACGGCGCCATTCTTATAGTTTATGGCGCGGTGGCCGATCCAGCCATTTTCGTGAACTCTCTGGGAGTGAACATCGATATATGGTGGGGCGCGGCGATGCTGCTCTTCGGCCTGTTCATGGGCATTCTCGCATTCAGGGCCTCGCACCGTGGCGCCTCATGACTGAACTCCGCTGGAATCCTACTGTTCGTGAATGGGTCTCCACGGCCTCCCATCGCCAGGACCGACCGCAGATGCCGGAGGATTGGTGCCCATTCTGCCCGGGCTCGGGGAGAGTTCCGGACAACTATGACTGCTATATTTACCCCAACGATTTTCCCGCCTTCTCCATTCCCCCGCCGCAGCCCGCCATCCAAGGCGACGACTTCTATCGAGTGGCGCGGTCGTATGGCAAGTGCGATGTGGTCCTTTACTCTCCGGACCATCATACTTCGCTGCCGCAACTTTCGTTGGACCACATTGTGAAGCTCGTCCAGATATGGCGAAGGCGCTTTACGGAACTCAAGGCCACTGCGGGGATTCGCTATGTTTTGATTTTTGAAAACAAGGGCGCGGTGATTGGCGTGACCATGCCTCACCCCCACGGGCAGATTTATGCTTTCCCGTTCATTCCGCCGCGCCTCGCGAGGGAGATTGCATCGGCGCGCGCTCACCAGCGAGCCGAACGGAGATGCTTGTTCTGTGACATTCTCAAGAAAGAGCGTGGTGAGGGGCGGCGAATTGTTGCTGAGAATGAGGCCTTCACGGCTTTCGTGCCCTTTTACGCGCGCTGGCCCTTTGAAGTCCACATTTTCTCTCGCCGCCATCTAGTCGCCCTGGATGCGTTCCAGCCTTCCGAAGAGCGCGGACTCGCCGAGATTCTGAAGTGGGTCACACTGAAATACGATAATCTTTATCAGATGTCGTTCCCTTACATGATGCTGCTCCACCAGGCGCCTACGAAAGGGAGGTTTCCCTATTTCCATTTCCACATCGAGTTTTATCCTCCCCATCGCAGCAAGGAGAAGCTGAAATACCTGGCCAGCGTCGAAACTGGCGCGGGAACCTTTCTGAACGACTCGCTGGCGGAGGAAAAGGCTGCGGAACTCCGCGATCTGCCACCGCAGCGCCGGGAGCAAATCCCGGGTTCGCGCTGAGCCAGGGACTAACAATGGGAGACCCAATGATTGAGCAATTCTTCCACGCAATTTATGGCACGGCTCCGGAAGTGGTGGTACGCGCCCCGGGGCGCGTGAACCTTATTGGCGAGCACACCGATTACAACGACGGGTTTGTCCTACCGGCGGCCATTGACCGGAGCATCGGATTCGCTGGCCGTAAGCGGGCCGATCGGCTTGTCCGAGTGCATTCCATCGATTTCGACGGCTTTGTCGAGTTCAATCTCGAGGATATCCAAAAGGATGGCAAGAATTCCTGGAGCAATTTTATTCGCGGGGTCTCGAAATACCTCGAGGAGGATGGCCATCGGCTGGCTGGGGCGGACATCGTATTTGGCGGCAACGTCCCGCGAGAAGCGGGCCTCAGCTCCTCGGCGGCGGTGGAAGTGGGCACGGCCGCATTCTGGAGAAATCTTCTCCACCTCGATGTGGATCCGGTTTATCTCGTCAAAATCTCTCGCAAGGCTGAGAACCAATTTGTGGGCGTTCCTTGCGGCATCATGGACCAGTTCATTTCCGCGCTGGGCCGCGAAAACCACGCGCTCTTCCTCGATTGCCGCGATCTTTCCTACCGTCACGTGCCTCTGCGGGACGACGTGAAGATTGTCGTCTGTAACTCCGGCGTGAAGCGCGCCCTGGCGCAGTCGGAATACGAGGTTCGTCTGAACCAGTGCCGGCAGGCGGTGGCTCAGATTGCTTCCACAGGCCTTGCGGTAAAGTCGCTTCGTGACGTGGAGCCCGCAGACCTCGAGGCTGCGCGTTCGGTCCTCAGCGGGATTCTATTTCGCCGGGCCCGCCACGTCGTCACGGAGAACCATCGGGTTCTGGAGGCCGTCAAGGTTCTGGAATCCGGTGACATCGAGCGCTTTGGGCAACTCATGAACGCTTCGCACGAAAGCCTGCGGGACGATTACGAGGTCAGCTCCAAGGAATTGGATGTTCTGGTTGAGCTGGCGTGGAAACAACCTGGAGTCCTCGGCGCCCGCATGACCGGTGCGGGGTTCGGTGGGTGCACGGTAAACCTGGTCCGCCAGGACGCCGCTGAGGCTTTTGCCGAGGCCGTCCGCCGGGGATATGAGGACGTCCTGGGCCTGAAGGCGGAGATATATATCTGCAAGGCTTCTCAGGGCGCACTGAGCGCTTAAACGGTCCATCGTGCAACTTGCCACAAGCGAAGTTTTTTCGTATCATGAAGGCGATGGAAGTACATTTCCCCCCAGACCTGCAAGCCAAGATCGACGAGTTGGTCATCGAGACCGGACGTGCGCCCGACAAGCTGCTTGAGGATGCCATGGCCGGATACGTCGCCGAACTTGTGCAAACACGCGAAATGCTTAACAGCCGTTATGATGACCTGAAAAGCGGCAGGGTGAAGCCCATTCCCGGCGACGAGGTTATAGCCCGGTTGCGTGAAAAGAGCGCGGCCCGACGAGCGCCGCCGGGTTCATGACCAGCTGCGATTTCCACCCGGAAGCGGCGGTTGATCTTGGCGAGATTTGGGATTTCATCGCCCAGGATAATCTCGACGCCGCTGACAAGGTGATTGCGGATATTTTGGCCAGCATCGACGCGCTGGTGCCTTTTCCGCATCAAGGCCACAAACGCCCTGACCTGACTTCGCGCCCTCTGCGCTTTACCGTGGTACGCGAATATCTGATTGCCTACGCACCCGAGGAAAAACCCTTGTGGGTTGTGGCGGTGATGCACGGACGTCGCAGCCCCCGCATTATGGCCGCGATCCTGAGAGGCAGAGAGTAAACCCCTTGTTCTGCGAACGGCATCTACGTTCCTGCCAAAGAGCTGGCAGCGCAAGGAATTTCAGCGCGGCGGGGCTTGCTTGAAAATCAGGTAAAAGAGCACGACCAGAAGGACGAGGAGTACCGCTCCCGTTATCGGGCTGACCTGCGCCTCGACGAACGGGCAGGGTCGCCTGGGCTGCTTTCTTCTTGCCAGGTACCAGGGAAAAATGATCGGCCACAGCAGCAGGGCGCCCATTCCCCACCTATACGGTTTTGGCAGGCGCTTTTCCAGGGCGTCATAAAGGACCCAGAAGGAGCAAAGGATTTGGACTCCTCCCAGCGCAAGCTGGCCGTTCAGGGGTTCCATGTAACGCTGAACCAGACTCGCCCCCACCACCCATATCGCAAATACGATCAGGAAGATTCGCCACGAAAAGCGCACGGGTTCGGGTTCCCGTCGTGTCGGCTCGACGGCACCCTGGAGAACTCTGGGTTTGCGAATCTCGGTGGGATCGATCGGGTGCTTGCAGGCGACGCAGACGCGGCACGAGGGCGCCAACAATTGCCCACAGGCCGGGCAGGGAAAAGGTTCAGCGGGGAACTGTTCGTCAAAGGGACGATTCTCGGTTGCCTCGCTCTCCAAGTTGTCAGGCTTGTCTTGCTCAGTCATTCCGGCTCTCAGCAGGCGAAGTGCTCAAGGCTTCTCATTCCACCCTTCATGGTTCTTCCAGTCCAGGATTTGCCAGTGGACTTCCACACGTGGTAACTGGTCAAAAGTGTGGAGGCGCCCCAATTCTCGGTTGCCGCTCTGAGATTGATAGAACCAGTGAGCCTCTTGGGCGAGACTCATGACGTCACCGGACACGTGCAGAACGTGTTTCTGGTAATGGTAAGGCGCATGGGCCTGCGGCCCCGGCCCGTAGACCTGGTCAGTCAGCAGTGTAAGCTCGGGCCGGACCACACCTTCACGGAGTAATTCCTGGAGGGCTTTTACGACGAACCAATTGTTGGTCCGGTGGTCCACGTGGCGCTCGTCAGGGTGTCCCGTGTAAATGACCTCGGGATGAAATTCGCGGATGAATCGCTCGGCTGCTTCGACCACGGCATGACGCGCATAGGGGAGATTAGGCTGAGCGATACCCTCGTAAGGTGCATACTCGCTGGCGAGCAGCACGGAAAGGTAAGGGCTCGAGGCCTCCACATGGTCATACCAGATCTGGCCGGAGCCACCGTCGGGCAGGCCGAGGAAATAAATATTCTCGCGAGGCACGCCAAGGTGACCCAGCGACCGGCGCGCCTCTTCCACGCGAAGGGCGCCAAAGTTCAGGGCCTCAGCAGGTGCGCAGGAATGCTCGTAGTATCGGTCACACGAGCCGGCATCGCCACAGGTGAAATAGACGACGTGAATGGGGATGTGATTCTCCACCGCCGCACGGATGATTCCGGCGTGCGCTCCCTCATCGTCCGGATGGGCGCAGAAAATCAAGATGGAACGTGGCAAGGGGTTTGCCGCCAGTTCAAGAACTCCCGTGGCCATGGTCTCGCCCGACGTGTCGCTTACCTCCACCTGCGCCCGGAAAATCCCGTTTTGACCTGCCGGAAGCGCGAACTTGGTCTCCTCAGCAAGCCTCGAGGTTCCTGGGTCGAGGTTGACTCCTGCGGCTACTTGCTTGGCAGCGAGTTCCCGGCGTTCGGGGTCGAACAAGCGGGCGCGAATAGTGACGCCACGCCAGGGTTGGTCCGTGGGATTGCGCACCGAGAACCGCAACCTAACCTCGCTGCCCGACACAAACATCGTGTGCTCGCGCTCGAATTGAATGGCGGCCGAATCGAGGCTGGGAGGATAAAAGTGCCGATAACTGGTAACGTTGACGGCGTCCAGATTCGGATAGATGTATTGTAAGGGGTACGGTTTGGGCTCGGTAATTCCAGCCGGTTGAATGAAGACCTCGGGGCTGAATGCAATGTCGTAAATGTTCTTGCGGTCATGGTCCCACACCACCACCGCATACTGCTGAACCGAAGGTTGTTGTACCTGCTTGGCAACGGCAGCCTTCGCGGATTGGAGTTCCTGTTCGCCTCCCGCTGCGAAAGAAAGCGCCTCCCCAATCGTCACCACGTCAACCTCGGCGCGCTCCGAGGTTTGTGCCGTCCAGGGCCAGTAGCGGTCGGAAAACTCCACCCGCAGGTTACTGATCGTTTGGCCCGTAAGGTTTCTGAGCTTAACCTTGCACGCGATCGAGTCCCCCGGCGTGTAAAAGGTTCGGTCAAGCTGGATTCCTTCAATCTTCACCAGCTTTCGATAAACGGAGAAAGAGGCCACTCGCCGGGCCACTAGGAGGACCTCCCGCGATTGGGAATCGGTTAAAACAGCATCAACTTCGTATCGCCCGGTTCTTGCCTCTTCGGGAATTCTCCAAAGAGTGTGGTACTCTGTCGCCGTTTTCTTCCCGCTGGGGTTCAAGTGGCTGGCGATATCCACATTTCTTTCTTCCAAGAACTCCTTTTCCCCCGCGTAGCGAATGTTGGCGGAGATGTCAAAAGGAGCTGACCCGGGATGTTCAGAAGGAGAAAGAAAGATCTTTAGACGGACTTCCGAGCCGGCGTTGTAACTCACATTGTCGGTGACCGCCTTGAGCGTGTCTTGCGGCCAAGCCCCAACGGCCGTGAGCGCAATTGCCACCGCCAGCACGAACGCCCGAGATATTGACTTGGCTGCGATTGTGCCTGCCCAAACCCGCCCCGTGCAAGGTCGCATGCGCATAATCCCCCCTGGAAGGTCAACCGGCGATTATAAAGGCCTTGCGCAAGGGCGTCCAGTTAGGATTCGTGTCTCTGCCTGAGAAGGTGTGAAAAATCGCGTTGTAGGGGCGGCCCTTGTGGCCGCCCTGGGGCAACCACAAGGGTTGCCCCTACGACGCGCCGCCACAACGCGATTTTTTCACAACTTCTGAGCAATGGAGTTTGCTAGTCCACCGCGGCGGACGGTGCGGAAAGCTCTGCCTTTCTGGAGCGCAATGTGCTAAATTCCTGTTCGCGGAAGCTGCGCCTCCGCTGGAGGTTCAAAAACGAAATGGCATCATTGCGAGATATTTCGGTTGCGAGTCTTATTCTGATCGTGTTGGGTCTTGCCGCTTCGCCGGCAACGGCGGCCGCCCAACCACGAACCAAACTCCTTGCCCCAACCCCGCCCATGGGATGGAACAGTTGGGATTGTTACGGTCCTTCGGTCACAGAAAAAGAAGTGAAGGCCAACGCGGACTACATGGCCAAGCATCTCGCCAAGCATGGCTGGCAATATGTGGTTGTGGACATCCAATGGTCCGAGCCTCAAGCGGGAGCGCATGGTTATCGGCCCAACGCGGAGTTGGTGATGGACGAATTTGGCCGGTTGACTCCCGCCCTGAACCGTTTCCCATCGGCGGCGAACGGCCAGGGATTCAAGCCGCTGTCGGACTACGTCCACGGTCTGGGGTTGAAGTTCGGCATTCACATCATGCGGGGAATCCCCCGGCAGGCCGTGACGAAGAACCTTCCGGTGCTGGGCACGAACCTCCTTGCGGGCGATGTCGCCAACCCCAAAAGCATCTGCGCGTGGCTGACGGACATGTACGGCGTGGACATGACCAAGCCCGGCGGGCAGGCCTACTACGATTCGATCGTCAAGCTCTACGCGCAGTGGGGCGTGGACTACATTAAGGCGGATGACATGACCTCGCCCTATCAGGGCGACGAAATTGCCGCCTTGAGCCAAGCCATCCAGAAATGCGGGCGGCCCATTGTTTTGAGCCTTTCGCCAGGACCCGCCCCGCTCGAGCAGGCGGAAGACCTGAAAAAGCACGCCCAGTTGTGGCGGATCTCCGACGACTTCTGGGATAACTGGGAAAGCCTGAAGGGGCAGTTTTCTTTGTGCCGCGCCTGGGCGCCGCACACCGTCCCCGGGCACTGGCCGGACGCTGATATGCTGCCCCTGGGGCGCCTCGCGATCCGCGCTGAGCGGGGCAACGAGCGCCACACGAACTTCACCCCGGACGAGCAATTCACCCACATGACGCTGTGGTCCATTTTCCGCTCGCCGCTGATGTTCGGCGGCGACTTACCCAGCAATGATGCGTTCACACTCTCACTGCTCACCAACGACGAAGTGCTCGCCGTCGATCAACACAGCACCGGGAACCACGAGCTGTTTGCAGAAGGAAATCAGGTGGCCTGGGTCGCCAGCGTCCCGAACAGCCGGGATAAATACCTTGCGCTCTTTAACCTCGACGATCACGCGCCCGCCACTATGCGCGTGAAATGGACGCAGTTGGACCTGAGCGGTCAGTGCGGCGTGCGCGACCTGTGGCAACACAAGGACCTGGGCAACCGCGACGGCGAGGTCAGCGTCGAAGTGCGTCCCCACGGCGCACGGCTCTTCAGAATCCACCCCGACTAGGGGCTCGGGGCTGGGGCAATTCTGAATTATGAGTTATAAATTCTGAATTGCTCTCTCTCCTCCTCTCTGCCTATTGACCGCTGCTTACTGCCCGCTGAAGAAACGGGGACAGGAAGAAACAGGAAGCAGTAGCCAGTGGGTAATTCACAATTCATAATTCAGCATTCAGAATTGCCCCAGCATCTAGCCTCTTCCGCTTTTCGTGGACAACGCCTGCTGGGTCGCATGCATCGCAAAAACCAGTGAGGACGCCGATGAAAGACGCGGTGTTGCGTCGGATTGTCGCTGTGCTAGCCCTGGCGCTGGCCGGAACACAGGTCGCTCCCGGCCAACTCCCGCCATCATCGCCGCCCGCCACCTCCCCCGCGGCCCCTCCACAGCACCTTGCCGCCCCGCTCGGGAAACCTGGGGACCTGCCTCCTGACGGCCGGCCAGGCGAAGTATCCGATAGCCAGTCGAAAGATGCCCCGAGAGTTGCGTCACAGCAGACACAAAGGTTGGCGCCCACCGCGCCTTCCCGGCCTGTTGACAGGCCTGCGACGGCAGGCGGGGCGGACAGATTCAGGCTTAAGGCGGATGTGGATCTGGTCCTGGTCGAGGCGACCGTTCGCGATCAGGACGGTGGCATTGTCAACAACCTCAGGCGCGAGAACTTCCGGGCCTACGAGAACGGCGTCGAGCAGCGGATCGATTATTTTTCGCGCGATGAGCTCCCCTTGGCTGTAGCCCTGGTCTTGGACTGCAGCGGGAGCATGGGTCCGGTTCTGAAGCAACTGCATCGCGTGGCCTTCGACACGCTCTCTTCACTCAAACCGGACGATCGCGTGGCTTTGTTTGACTTTGCGGCCCGGGCGGAAATGCTGGTAGGTCTGACGAAGAATCGGCAACGCATAACGGACGCCATCGCGGCCATTCGCGCCGGGGGTGGCACGGTCATCCCAGACGCCCTCTTCGAGGCCGCGCATTACCTCGCCCGCGCGGCCCCGGAGCGCCGTCACGCCATCATCCTGGTTTCTGACAATGAAAACACCCTCAAAGGTTACACCGACGAAAGTCGCGTCATTCGCCAGGCGCTCGAATCCGAAGCGGTGATTTACAGCATTCGGGTCGAGGAAGGGTTGCACCCTCATTCGATGTACGTACTTCTTCCCATCTTTCGCGAGGTCTCCGTGCCGAGGATAACCCACGAGACCGGAGGAGAAGTTATCGACGCCAGAAGCCTGGACTCCATCCGCTCAGCCATGGCCACCGCGATCTCTCGCTTGAAGCAGCGTTACAGCCTCGGCTACTACAGCACCAACCGTCGCCACGATGGCGCCTTCCGGGAAATCGAGATCCGTATCACGGATGATTCGATTGACTCCCAGCGAAAATACACGGTCTATGCCCGCCGGGGCTATTACGCCTCGACGGAGGACGCTACCTCACTAGACAGTCAGCCTTGAAGAGCAAGTGTCGGGGTCGAGCGGCTAGGGATTAATGCGCACACTTCACCTTCAAGACCGAGAATCTCTTCCCTTGGCGAGCCTATTTACTGCCCGGGTCTACAGGTGAGAATGCTCCCGGCAGTCTGCGATCCGCCGGGGACGGGCGCCTTGCTGAGTTACACTCGCTCGACGTCTGCGGCTTGCAACCCTTTCGGGCCGGTTTTCACTTCAAAGCTGACCTTTGCGCCTTCTTCTAACGACCGGTATCCGTCGCCAATAATAGCTGAGAAATGGACGAATACGTCCTCCCCGCTTTCGCGCTGGATGAACCCGTAACCTTTTGCGGAGTTAAACCACTTGACTGTACCTTGTTCCTTCATGCTGCCTTGTGTCCTTGTTGGATTGGAATTGCAATTTGTGGAAACGGCAACGGCGGGAACGCCCGACGATCCGCTGTAACACCACTAGTCGCAAGGCCCGAAGGTAGTTGGGTCGCCCCTCGGAGCTCTTACGAGACTCGTCGGAATTACAACAACAAACTGCAAGTGCAGCTTAGCATTCTTTGGTAGGGATTGTCACGTCAAAAAGCATTAGACAAAAATGAGGCTGCCGGTTTCTGCCCTGAAGGTTGGGCTGGGGCACGGCCAGGCGGCGCCGACCTGTCGGGGCCGCAGCCGCCAATGGGCAAAGCCAAGACCCGAAATACAGGGGCGCGACGACCATGCTGGTGTGGTGTCCCGCTTAACCATTTACAGGCCACGCGCACTCACCACCTCCTGGCCCCCTCCTCAGAGAGGAGGGGAGTTGGTGAGCTGGCTCCCCTCCTTGGTAAGGAGGGGGTAGGGGGGTGGTTGTTGTAGAGAATTAGCAGGGACGGCACACCAGTGGAAGGACACGGCGAGACGGCGATGCCACGGCGGAATGACATGGTGGCGACAGGGCGACTCTCGCGCGGGCTTGAGGTGGCCGGCCCGGCTCGGGCGGCTGGGATGCTGATTGGACATTTCGAATGCAGATTTCAGATGGCGAAACGGGGCGACAAGTCAGAGGGTGTTGGGAGCGCCTCGCACCCCGGCAGGTTCGGGGGTAGGTGTGATGCGGGTCCCGGCCATGCCATGCAAGGCTTCGGGGACGTTTTCAGGGGAAGTGATGATGACCAGCTTGCCCCCGCGATCGAGGTAGGCCAGCGCAGCCTCGATCTTCGGACCCATGCTGCCGGAGGGGAACTGGCCTTCGCGCAGGTAGCGGCGGGCTTGGGTGGCACTCAGGCGCTCGATCTGCCGCTGCTCAGGCGTGCTGTAGTTCAAGGCCACCTGTGCGACGCCGGTGGAGATGAGAAATAACTCTGCTTCAAGCTCCCAGGCAAGCAGGGCCGAGGCGCGGTCCTTGTCGATCACGGCGTCAATGCCCACCAGGCGATCGCGCCGGAAGACCACGGGGATTCCTCCCCCGCCGCAGGCAATCACCAGCGCGCCACCCTGCAGGGCCGCTTGAATGGCCGGGAGTTCCATGATTTCTTTCGGTTCCGGGGAGGGCACCACGCGGCGATAGCCGCGACGAGCGTCCTCCACCATTTGCCAACCCAGCGTACGGCGGCGGCGCTCGGCTTCATCCTGGTTGTAGAAAGGGCCCACAGGCTTGCTGGGGTTGCGGAAGGCCGGGTCTCGCCGCGAGACCAGCACTTGGGTTACCATCGTCACCACCGGGCGCCTCAGGCCGTGGCGCGGCAGGGTCTCCTGCAGCGTTTGCTGCAACAGATAACCGATACTCCCCTGGGTTTCAGCCACGCAGGCATCCATGGGCAGCGGCTGCGCCTGGCTGGCAGCGAGTTCCGAGCGCAGCAGTGCGTCGCCCACCTGAGGTCCGTTGCCGTGAGTGACTACCGTACGGTAACCGGCAGCCATCACCGCGGCAATGCCCTCACAAGTTGTCTGGAGGTTGCGCCGTTGTTCCTCGAGCGTGCCCTTCTCGCCGGGTCGGATCAGGGAGTTGCCGCCAATGGCTACGACAGCGGTGGGCATAACCGTCTCTCAAGACAGGAGCGCCAGGAGAATCGCCTTCTGGATGTGCAAGCGGTTCTCAGCCTGGTCATAGACAATGGAGCGCGGTGAGTCCATGACCTCGTCCGTCACTTCCTGGCCGCGCCGCGCCGGCAGGCAGTGCATGAACAGTGCTTGAGGTCCCGCGTTGCGCAACAGTTGGCAGTTCACTTGGTAAGGGCGGAAGACGCGCAGGCGAGTGTCTGCCTCATCCTCCTGGCCCATGCTGATCCAAACGTCGGTGTAAACTGCGTCCGCGCCGGCAACGGCTTCGTTGGGATCGTGAGTGAGCGCGATGTCTCCGCCTTCGCGTTTGGCGTCCGCCACAACGGAGCGGTCCGGCTCGTAGCCCGCAGGGGTAGCGATTCGCATGCGCACTCCCAGCCTTGCCGCGCCATAAATGAGGGAATGGGCAACGTTGTTGCCGTCGCCTACCCAGGCGAGTGTCTTCCCCTCCAAGGGGCCCTTGTGCTCGAGCAGCGTCAGGTAGTCTCCCAGCGCCTGGCACGGATGCTCAAAATTCGAGAGACCGTTGATGACCGGGATCGAAGCGTTCTCCGCCAACTCCATCACGGTCTGATGAGCGAACACGCGGACCATCACGGCATCCACCCAACGCGAGAGGTTACGCGCTACATCCTTCACTGACTCACGCTTCCCGAGCCCGACTTCCTGCGGGCCGAGGTAAAGGGCCTTGCCTCCCAGTTGCTCCATGCCAAGCTCGAAGGTCACGCGCGTCCGCAGGCTGGGCTTCTCGAAAAGCATGGCCAGGGTCTTGCCATCCAAAGCGCTCCTGAACCGGCTCGGCTGGGCCTTCACGCGCTGGCCCAGTTTGAGCAGGAACTCGATCTCTGCGGGAGCCAAGTCATGTAAGGAAATCACGTGCCGATGCGGCAGTGTGGAGGGCCGTGAAAGGGGTGAAGTCTCCTTTTCGCCCTGGGTTACAACCTTGAGTTTGCGCATGGCGAAGTCCTTTCTTCTGTAATCCCCTCCTCAGTGAGGAGGGGATTAAGGGGTGGTGCCCTCAGGCGAGCCTTGCTTTTTTGGCGACTCAAGGCGCGCCGTGAAGTCAGCAAGAACCTCGGCGAAACCGGGCTTGCTCCGTTCCGCAATCTCGTATCCGATTCGCAGGCTCGGCTTGTTCAGACGCAGGAGTCGCGCGAGATCGATCGGTGTAGCCACCAGGACGAGATCACAGGGAGTTTGGTTGATTGTTTCTTCCAGCTCCCGCCGTTGCGCCTCGCTGTAACCCATCGCCGGCAGGAGGCCTTTCAGATGGGGGAAGCGTTCGAATGTGGCGCGGATGGAGCCGACGGCGTAAGGCCTGGGATCGGCCTGCCCCGCAGCGCCGTATTGGCAGGCAGCAACCACTCCCGCTCCGTAGGACATCTCACCGTGAGTGAGCGTGGGCCCGTCCTCCACGACCAGCACCTGCCGACCCTTGATTTGTTCCGGTTCCGCCGCCGTCACCCGGCATTCCGTCTCAATGACCACGGCGCTGGGATTAATCTTCCGGATATTGCTGCGTATCGCTTCTACGGCTTCCGGAGCCGCCGTATCGACCTTGTTGATAACCAGCACATGCGCCCGCCGGAAATTCACTTCCCCGGGGTAGTAGCCTAGTTCGTGTCCGGCCCGGTGAGGATCGACAACCACAATTTCCAGATCAGAGCGATAGAAGGGGGTGTCGTTGTTGCCGCCATCCCAGAGGATCACGTCGGCTTCCTGTTCCGCTTGCCGGAGAATTGCCTCGTAGTCCACCCCCGCATAAACCACCGTGTTTTGCCGGAGGTGAGGCTCGTACTCTTCCCTCTCTTCGATGGTGCATTCGTACCTTTCCATGTCCTTCAGGGTGGCGAAGCGCTGTACCCGCTGCGCCAGGAGATCACCGTAAGGCATGGGATGGCGAACCACCACGGGCCGCAAGCCCTGCGCGCGCAGCTCCTGTGCCACCCGTCGTGACACGGGACTTTTGCCGCAGCCGGTCCGGACCGCGCAAACGGAGACAACCGGGACGCGTGCAGCGAGCTGCGTGCGTTCCGTTCCAAGCAGCCAGAAATCGGCGCCTGCGGCCACGGCCCGCGCCGCCAAATGCATGACGGTTTGGTGGGAAACATCGCTGTAAGAAAACACCACAGCGTCCGCGTGATGTCTGTGAATCAATTCCTCAAGCTCAACCTCTGGAATTATCGGGATTCCGTCCGGGTAGAGTCTTCCAGACAATTGCGGGGGATATGCTCGCTTTTCGATGTTGGGAATTTGCGTGGCGGTAAACGCCACGACCCTGAAGGCGGGATCATCCCGGAACACTACGTTGAAGTTGTGGAAGTCCCTGCCCGCAGCGCCAAGAATGATCACCTTTTTCATACCATGTGCCTCAAACGCGTCGTCCGGCGTTTCATTGAGTTGTTTGTCCAAACGCCAGCGCACGGCCTGGACAAAGACTCACTCGGTGGCATGGAACCAGCCTCGCCCGTGCCATCTAGCAAGGAGCAAGAGGAGGGCCAAGCCCGCAACATTCGCCGGCCTGAACGCGTAACTTGCTCATTTCCAATATGCTAGCGCCGCCTGAGGTGTAAGTATCGGGTCATTTCGATAGAAATCTGTGGGTTATTACACTGTTTGAATAGCTGGGGAGAGGTACCACAAGACGTTTGACGAGTGATTGCCAACAGCCGGACTGGCCTCAGCATGACACGAGAATGGGTCTTTTCGGCATGGTTATTAGGAAGTCACTCGCGCCAAGCGAGCCGCTCCTTTGCCGTTACGGCTCTCTTGGATCAACCGACACTGTTGCGCCATTGCCGTTCTGTTCTGCAAGAATCCTTGCCATGGTGGGGAGTTCTTTGACTTCGGCCTTGCGTTCGGAAGCCGTCAACCACTTCTGGAAGGAATCCAGGTAGGTATAGTAGACCGGCGTGATGTAAAGCGTGATGAGTTGGGAGACCAACAGTCCGCCCACGACAGCGAGACCAAGCGGGCGGCGGGACTGAGCTCCGGCGCCGAACCCGAGCGCGATGGGCAGGGTGCCCATGAGCGCTGCCATGGTGGTCATCATGATGGGGCGGAAGCGGATGAGGCAGCCTTGGTAGATCGCCTCGAGCGGGCTCTTTCCCTCCCTGCGCTCCGCCACGATGGCGAAGTCAATCATCATGATGGCGTTCTTCTTCACGATGCCGATGAGCATGATGACGCCGACGAAGCCGTAGAGGTTCAGGTCCAAGTGGAAAAGCCGCAAGGTGATTAATGCTCCCAGCGCCGCCGATGGCAAACCGGAAAGAATGGTGAGCGGGTGGATGAAGCTTTCGTAGAG
>JBAVYG010000793.1:0-13285 GCA_049698675.1 Terriglobia bacterium | reverse complement strand
CCGGCTGGAAGCCGGCGCTACACCCGAAATTAGGACAGCACCTGGAAGTGAGTGGTGGCCTATTTCGACTGTGGGGCCGCCTCTCTCCCACCATGGCGGGACGGCCTGGCCGGTCCCGCAAGGCGGGACCCTGCCCTACGTCGCCGCTTCCGCTTCACTCTGAGCCGCGCGTCGAATAGAATAGCGGATGGGCCGGGCGGTGCGGCCTTCGGTCGGAACCGAAGACCAGCTTTTGATTGTCCCGCCGCGGCGGGGCAATCGAAAACCGGCAATTCGAAAATCCGCGAGATCCTGTCCCTCGCCAGGTCCAAGATAGGGTGCGGCGCTCGATGCTGCTACCGACTCCGAAGCGGGGAGATCCTATAGTAAAGAACACACGCAATGTCTCTGTGCAACGCTAGTTCACGGCTGGCTATATTGATGTTGGCGCTCGCGGCGGCCAAAGCAACAGCGGCTGTGCAAGTGAAGGGCAGTATTAGCGACGAAAATGGAGTCCCAGTAAGTGGCGTCAAGATTGAGGTGAAGTCTCCGGGCGGAAGCGCTCAATACGCCTATTCGGACGACACCGGCCATTTTGAGGTTCTGGTTCCCACGCCGGGTGAGTACCTTGTAAGCCTCAGTAAGCCTGATTATTTCCGCCTTACCGACCAGCCTGTGCCATTGCAGGAGGGAAGCAACGAAGTCTCTTTCACCCTCAGCCACGAATTTGAGGTGCACGAAAGTGTCGAAGTCCGTTCCTCGACGAAGCAAATCGAACCCTTGCAGGCCGAGCACCGGGAGACTTTTGATGCCCAAGACATTCTGGATATTCCCGCCTACAGCACGCATAATCTGGCAGCTTACTTACCAGCCATTGCGGGGGTAGTGCAGGACAACTCCGGGGCAATGCACGTGGCCGGAGGACGATCAGGGGATGCCGAGTATTTGCTGGACGGTTTCGAAATCGGTGATCCGGCGACGGGCGAACTGACCAGCCGGTTAGATGTCGACAGCGTGCGCGAGGTGCAGGTGGCAAGCGGCCGCTATGGCGCGCAGTATGCCCACGCCGCCGGCGCCGTGATGGAACTCAACACGTATGTGGGCGACGACCGATGGAGATTCGGGACCACCGACTTCTTCCCGGCCGTCAATCTCCAGCAAGGTTTGCATCTTGGAAATTGGTACCCGCGATTCAACTTCTCGGGTCCGATGCACAAGGGCCGGGCCTGGTTCTCCGACGGCATCAGCATTCAGCACAACTTCTCCCTGATTAAAGAACTGCCCCGCAACGCCAACACGCAACAGCAGTGGTCAGGGGACAACCTCTTCCGGGTCCAGATGAACCTGACGCCAACCAACATTCTTCAAGGGAACTTCCTGTACAACGTGACGGCAGATTCCCATCTTGGTCTCAGCCTGTTTACTCCCCTTTCCACGACCACCGACCTGCACGCCCAGCGCACCTTTGTCTCCGCCAAGGACCAAGTTTTCTTTGGCAGGAACATGTTTGAACTGGGTGCGGCCATAGACGATAACACGGGCCACCTCGCGCCGCTCGGCTCCGAGCCGTACGTCATCCAGCCTCTCGCGGCTTCAGGTAATTACTTCGAGGGATTGCAACAGCGCAGCCACCGCCTTCAGTCTATCGGTCAATTGAGTCTTTCCTCCCTTCGCTGGCACGGCGCCCACGAGGTGAGAGCGGGCTTCAACGCCGATGGACTGGCTTTGTCTCAAGGGGCGGTGCGCAATCCGATTGAGACGCTCAGCGCCGACAATACCAAGCTGCTTTACACTACATTTAGCGGAACGCCCTATTATCACGTCACCAATACGCAGTTGGGTCTTTACCTGCAGGATTCCTGGCGAGTCCTTCGCCCTCTGGTCGTAGCGATCGGAGGAAGAGCGGATTGGGATACCCTAGTGGGAAAGACAGTGCTCGGCCCGCGGCTGGCAGCCAATTTCCTACCCTTCCGTGATGATCGGACCAAAATCTCAGTAGGCTGGGGAATCTACTACCGGCCGATCAACATGGGCCTTTGGGGCGCCGGGCTCGATCAAGAACGGACCGACACGCTTTATGACCCAACCGGGACCACGTCCTTGGGGACTTTCACTACGCAGTTCTTGTTGCCCTCCAGCGGCCTTCGGCAGCCGCGCTTCAACACAAGCAGTGTCGAGTGGGAACAAAAGCTGGGGTCCAATACCTTCACGGGCGTTACTCTCCTGCGCCGTGTGGAAGGCGATGGATTCGCTTATGAAGACATCCAACCCGCTTCCCTGGGAGGCGTGTTTCTGTTTCAGGACCACCGGAGCGACCGCTATAGTTCCGGTGAGGTTTGGGCTCGCCATGTCTTTAGAAACAAGGCCGAGATATATGGGGATTATATCCGCTCCAGCGCCCGCAGCAACGAAGCCTTGGATTACTCCCTCATAACTCCCGATTTTGTTCCCCAGGCCCCGGGACCGCTCTTGTGGGATGCCCCGAATCGCTTGATCTCCTGGGGGCGGTCCCCTGTTCCGCTTTGGGGCTTGTACCTGACTTATCGGCTGGAATACCGGTCGGGTTTCCCGTTCGATGACGTGAATGAACAGCAGCAACTCATCGGCGCGCCAGGCCAATTCCGCTTCCCCAACTATGTCGAGCTGGACGTTGGCCTGGAAAAGCGCTTCCGGTTCCACGGCAAGACGTGGGCTCTCCGCGCAAGCGCCATCAATGCCACTAACCACGACAATCCCAATGTGGTCAACACCCTTGTCAGTCCCTTCGCCTTCGCAGGGGGCCAGGGCAGAGCTTTCACAGGACGCCTTCGCTTGGTGGGAAGCAAATGAGCAAGGCGCCCTGGACAGGTTGATGAACAAGACTCCGCGGCCGCGGCGCAGGGAGTCCGCCGCACCGCTGCCATCACCCCGTCCAAGTCTCCTGGACACAGCCTCGAGACCGCACTCCAAACTTCATTCTCTGCCCTGCAAACTTGTCCCGCGCATTAAACCATGTTCCAGTATAATTGGCAGGGTGCCATGAGTTGGTTGGCATTGCCCCGCAGGACGGAACTCGAAGTCCAGCACGATTCCGACGGGGGGAGGGCGACACCTCGACCCCGGTCCGGCTTAGGGCGTCCCATCTCGTGGACTCCCGGGTTTCTCACATGAGCGCACGCATCGGGTTTTCATCCAGGTTCGGCGAGCTACGGCGCTGGCAGCACCGCGCCAAGCCTCACTCGCCTAGCGCGATGACCGCCGCCATTCTTACCCTCGCTTGCCTCGCCGGAGCCGTATGCCTCGTCGCCAAGGAGAAACCGCCCACTACCTACCAAATCCCCCTGCCGCTGAAGCCGGACTTCTCCCAAGTGGACTGGCTGGTGGGGGAATGGATCGGAAGCACCACTGACCGGACAGCCCCAGGTGAAATCCGGTTGTCCGTCAGCTATGAACTGGATAACCGAGTCATGCTCCTACGCGGGGAAGCATCTTTGCAGGCGACCAAAACTTCCCCGGCCACGAAAGAATCATGGATGGGCGTCCTCACCTCGGACCGGGGAGCCGTCGGCTTTTTGCTGTGCACGTTTTCCAGCACCGGTTTCATCACGCGATACCGGGTGACGGTTGAAGGGCCGGAAACACACATCAATCCAGAGGGAGGCGAGCAGCCTCCGCCGGGATGGCTCTTTCGCACGGTCATCAAGCGCACAGACCCTAAGGAGTTTGTTGAGACAGTTCAGGCAGCACCACCCAACAAATCCTTTTTTGATTATTACACCGCCAAGTTGAGCCGCGTAACGGTCGAGGAGAAGGCGAAGACGAAGACATCTCCAGCCACACCCCGATAGAGAGGCTTGGTGTAAAACTACAGGCTGCTGTACCCATTTCCAACGCCAAGCGAGGAGTGATTTCGGGCTCTTATCGAGATTGATGGGGGCCTAGGTGGCACATTCGCCTTAGCCAGCAAGAGGGGAGTTCCATGTCTACACGCAAGAAGGTCATCCTTGGCATCCTGATCTTCCTGGTCGTCACACTCGTTGCCCTTGTGTTCATAGTTCCCCTGCTCTTCGACGTGGACCGCTATCGCCCGCAGGTCGCATCGCTAATCGAAGAGCAGACGGGCAAGCCCGCTGAGATTGGGCATCTCGCTCTCACCGTCTTTCCTAGCCTTTCCATCCGCGTGGATGATTTCGCTCTGAAAAACCCCTCGGGATTCCCCCAGGGTTATTTCGTCAAGGCTCAACGGGTTTACGCCGTGGTTGACGCCGGTGGGCTTTGGAACCACCAGGTGGTCATCAAGTCGCTGGACCTGGACACGCCTGCAATCAGCCTGCTTTCCGACGACAAGGGTAACTGGAACTTCCAGAGTAAGCCTTCTTCAGCCAAAGCCGCCCCTGACCCGCCGGGGCAAAAGCCCTTGTTTACGCTGGGAGCCATCTCCAATGTCAAGATCACCAAGGGCAAGCTAAGTGTCGCAAGCCTTTTGCCCTCCGGGGGTTCGGGCCCGGTTTTCTTTGAGGCGGACGGCGTTTCGAGCCAACTGCGGCAGATCGAGCTCAACGCCTTCACTGAATCTGCCTCAGTCCACCCCGATGCTGTGCCTGGTGAACCCGAAGCGGCTTCTGAAGCGGGTTGGCTTACGTCTGTCGCCTACGCCACCGACCAGAGCGGCAAGCTCGCGGCGGAGGGAACGCTCAAGATGGACTCTGTGCATGTCATGAATCTGGTCGTGACCAATGTTAAATCCAAACTCCGTCTCTTCCCCAAGCAAGTCTTCCTCGACGACCTGGAGTTTAAATGTTATGACGGCCACGCCGTCGAGAACCTTTCCTTCTCGTTGGCGGGCCAGAATCCCCATTACAACACCGATGCGAAACTGGACGGCGTCAACCTAGCGAAGTTGCTGGATGCATTTCCGGATGCCCGTGGGAAAATGACCGGCACGCTCGAGATAACTGTGAAACTTGATGGCGAAGTGAGCCACTCACCCGACCCCCTAACGGGAATTCGCGGCTCCGGGCAAATGACCATCCGCAATGGGAAGTTGCCCAGTTTGCAGTTGAACCAGAACCTGCTGGAACTGGCCCGGGTTGCGAAGATGGGTCCGGCCTCCGGAGATTTTGGTTCCTTCTCCTCCATCGCCATGGATTTCACTATCGCAAACAACCGGATTAACACCACCAAAGCCACTATCGTGGGCAACGGAGTGGACGTGGACGGCTCCGGGAGCCTTGCTCTGGCCGGGGAGGGCAGCCTCGATTTCCAAGGCGTGGCGAGAGTCGCCGCCAGCCAGAACGCCCTCACCAGCATTGTGGGAAGCATTTCAGGCGCAACTGTTGCCGGCGGCAAGATGGCTTTCCCCTTCAATCTGGCTGGGACATTACAGAATCCCAAGTTCACACTGAAGTCAGGCGGCGCCGGCAGCCGGTTGGGCGCGACCACGGGAGCGCTGGGTGGCCAGAAGGGTGCTACGGGTCAGCAACAGCAGCCTGCGAACGCTGTGCAAGGCATAACCGGGCCCTTTAAGAAGAAGAAACCGTAATTCCTCTCCTCGGCTAAGGAGGGTGTCAGGGGGTGGTCCGAACTCCCCCTCCTTCGTAAAGGAGGGGGCCAGGGGGTGGTCCGAAATCCCCCTCCTTCGTTAAGGAGGGGGCCAAGAGGTGGTTGGGCGCGACCAATCAATCGGGAGAAAACATAAGTTCCCCATCTCTTCTTCGCGACCTTTAAGTGGGCGTCTGCGCGTATGGAGGAATCAATGACGACTACTCGACCCCTCGCACTAGTCACGGGGGCTTCGGCCGGTATTGGAGCTGCTTATGCCCGCCGGCTGGCCGCGCAAGGGTACGACCTGCTCCTGGTGGCCCGGCGCGTGGGTCGCCTGGAGGAATTGGCCGCAGAACTCACAAGCCGCCACCACGTGCGGGCCGAGCCTTTGCCCGCCGACCTCACCAGCGACGCCGACCTGAAAGCGGTCGAAGACCGAATCGCGCGCGAAGAGCATCTCGAGTTCCTGCTCAACAACGCCGGGTTTGGGAGCAGAGGACGGTTCTACGAATCCCCGGTAGAAGTTCAGGACGCCATGCACCGGCTGCACGTGTTGGCTACCTTGCGCCTCTCCCACGCGGCGCTCCGCGAGATGACGGCGCGCGGCAAGGGCGCGGTGGTCAACGTAGCCTCGGTGGCGGCGTTCGTCTGCCGGCCGGGCAGCATCAGCTACTACTCCACCAAGGCCTGGATCAACTGCTTCACTGAAGGGCTCTACCTCGAGTTGAAGCAAGCCCGCTCGCCCGTGCGCGTGCAGGCGCTTTGCCCCGGATATACGGTGACGGAGTTTCACGACGTCATCGGGTTCGACCGCAAGAGTGTTCCCGCAAGCTGGTGGACTCCCGTCGAGCAGGTCGTGGACGCTTCCCTCGAGGGCCTCAAGTGCGGCAAACTGTTCGTCGTGCCCGGCTGGCGCTACAAGTTCATCGTATCACTGCTCCGGCTCATGCCACGTCCCTTGCTCCATGCCACAAGTTCGTGGGGTGGCGAGAGGATCAGAAAGAAAACGGAGGGCCCATGACTCGAACTCCACTGCAGCTTGGCCTGCTCGCGTTCGCTACGTTGCTTCTTGCACAGACTCAACCCCAGTCCACCCCTGGCGGTGAAAGCCCCCAGACTTCGCCGCCGAAGGGTGCGACGGCAAAGGTCGAGAAGCATCCGCTCAAATCCATTCCCTACACGCCGAGCCTCGATCTCGACTCAATGGACAGGACCGCCGACCCTTGCGCCGACTTCTACCAGTACGTCTGCGGCGGTTGGGTGAAGAACAACCCCATCCCGTCCGACCAGGCGAGCTGGAGCGTGTACGCTAAACTCGCCGACGAGAACGATCAGTTCCTGTGGGGCATTCTGGAGGAGGCGTCCGACCCGGGCCGCGCCCGCAATGCCTCCGAGCAGAAGATCGGCGACTTTTTCCAGGCCTGCATGGATGAGCCTGCCATCGAGAGGCTCGGCGCGACTCCCCTCCAAACCGGCATGGGAGAGATTGCCGCGCTGAAGTCGAAGTCAGAGCTGGGGAGGTGCCTCGGCCAGGAACATCTGGCCGTGTGGGGCAGCGGGATGCTCTTCGGCTTCGGCTCAAATCAGGACTACGCGGACTCATCGCAGGTGATCGCCTTTGCCGAGGCGGGCGGACTCGGCCTCCCGGACCGCGATTACTACACCAAGACCGATCCCAAATCGCAGGAGATTCGCGGCCAGTACCTAGGCCACGTGCAGAAAATGTTTGAATTGATGGGCGACACGGCGGGCGCGGCTGCCGGGGAAGCCAAAACGGTAATGGCCATCGAGACGGCGCTGGCCGAGAAGTCCCTGACGCGGGTGCAGAAGCGCGACCCCTATAACCTGTTCCACAAAATGGATCGTGGGCACTTGAAAGCCCTCACGCCGGACTTCGACTGGGACACGTACTTGGCAGCACAAGGCTTCCCGGACGTCGCGACCTTCAACGTCACTGAACCGGAGTTCTATCGGGAGATGGACCGGCTGATCCAGAGTATAAGCCTCGACGACTGGAAGACTTATCTGCGCTGGCATCTGGCGCACGCCTGGGCTCCTTATCTCTCGCTGAAGTTTCAACAGGAAAACTTTGATTTCTACAGCCACACACTGCGGGGCGTCGACGTCATGCAGCCGCGATGGAAGCGCTGCGTACGGTGGGTCGATCGCGATTTGGGGGAGGCGCTGGGACAGGTGTTCGTGGCTAAAACGTTTGGCCCCGACGTCAAGGCCCGCACCGTGAAGATGACCCGTGAGATCGAGGCGGCCATGGAGGACGACCTGGGAGACTTGCCGTGGATGGGCCCGGCAAGCAAACAGCAAGCCCTGGAAAAGCTTCACAGCATCGTCAACAAAATCGGCTATCCCGACAAGTGGCGCGATTACAGCTCGCTTGAGATCGTGCGAGGCGATTTCGCCGGAAACGTGCGCCGCAGCAGCATCTTTGAATCCAAACGGCAATTGGCGAAGATCGGGAAACCCGTCGATCGCGGCGAGTGGGAAATGACTCCACCCACCGTCAACGCTTATTACGATCCGCAGATGAACGATATCAATTTCCCGGCCGGCGTGCTGCAGCCGCCCCTCTTCGATCCCAAGATGGATGACGCTCCCAACTATGGCAACACCGGGGGAACGATCGGGCACGAGTTGACCCACGGCTTCGACGATGAGGGACGCCAGTTCGATGCCAAGGGGAATCTGCGCGATTGGTGGACGAAGGAAGACGCCGCCCAATTCGACACGCGCATCGCCTGTGTCCGGCAACAGTACGCGCAATACATCGTAGTGGACGATATCCACATCAACAGTAAGCTGACCAGTGGCGAAGATGTGGCCGACCTTGGCGGGGAGTTGCTCGCCTACATCGCGTGGAAGAACGCGACCAAGGGACAGGACCTGAAGCCCATCGACGGCTTCACTCCCGATCAGCGCTTCTTCATCGGGTTCGGGCAGTGGGCCTGCGAGAACGAGCGGCCAGAAAACCTGCGTGTGAACGCCATCACCAATCCACACTCACCTGGCAAGTACCGCGTCAACGGCATCGTTTCTGACCTGCCCCAGTTCCAGCGGGCGTTCGGCTGCAAGCCCGGCCAGCCGATGGTGCGGCCAAAGATGTGCCGCGTGTGGTAGTCGTCTGCCTTGTCCTTTCACCTTTGGGAGGGCTGCTACCATCCCCCGCGCGATTCCAGCCGCGCGGTTTCTTCGCGAATCCGTTCCCAGGCTCGTTCCACGTGACGAAATTCGGTGTAGGTCTGGCCCACGCAGAAGCGGATGATATAACGCCCGTTCAGCTTGGTGTGGGTCAAATAGAGGTCGCCGCTTCGATTGAGGGAATCCAGCAACGCTTCGTTGAAGGCATCCCCCGCGCGGTGGCGAAAGCACACCAGGTTTAATGGAACGGGGGCGGCCAGCTCAAATCGCCCGTCCTGTTGCACCCAGGAGGCAAACTCCTGGGCCAAGGCCACGTGGCGGCGAACGTGGTGACGCAAGCCCTCCACGCCGTAGTGCCGAATCACGAACCAGAGCTTCAACGACCGAAAGCGTCTCCCCAGCGGCACCTGCCAGTCTCGATAGTCGATGACCGCGCCCGACTCTGTAGCCTTGTTGCGGAGGTAATCCGGCAGAATGGATAAGGCATCGATCAGCGCCTTCCGGTTGGCCACGTAGAAGCAGTCGCAATCGAAATTCGTGAACATCCACTTGTGAGGATTGAAGCAGTAGCTATCCGCCAGCTCCAGGCCCTCGTTGATGTACCGGAATTCAGGGCAGAGCGCGGCCGTGCCGGACATGGCAGAATCAACGTGAAGCCAGATGCCTTGCTCCTTCGAGATCCGCCCGATTTCCGGCAAAGGGTCGAGGGCGTTCGAGGAGGTGGTCCCCACGGTGGCGCAGACGATGCAGGGAATCTTCCCGGCTCGCCGGTCTTCAGCGATTTGCCACGCCAGAGCATCCGGGCGCATGGCCAATCGAGCGTCAACATCGATGAGGCGCAGGTTTTCGTCGCCGAGCCCGGCGATCCTCACCGCTTTTTCGATGGAAGAGTGAGCCTGGGGAGAAGCATAGGCGACCAGTTCGCCTTGACAACCTCGCTTATTGCTGGTGTAGCCTGTGGAGCGCTCGCGGGCTGCTAAAATCGCGCAGAGCGAGGCGCTGGAAGCGCTGTCCTGAATAACGCCTCCGCCTGTTGATGTGGAAAGGAATTTCTCCGGCAAGCCCAGCATCTGGACGAGCCAGTCGAGCACGTGTGTTTCGAGTTCGGTGCAGGCCGGACTGGTAGCCCACAGCATGCCCTGAATTCCAAGCCCGGACGACAGCAGGTCGCCGAGAATCGCGGGAGCTGAAGCGTTGCAGGGAAAGAAGGCAAAAAAATTGGGCGACTGCCAGTGCGTTATGCCCGGCAGGATCAACTTTTCAACATCTCCCAGTAGGGCTGCGAAAGACTCGCCGCTCGCTGGAGGTTCCTGCGGGAGAGAGGCACGGATTTCACCCGGCTGTGATTGAGCCAACACCGGGAATGACTCGATGCGCTCATAATAATCAGCAATCCAGTCAATGACCGCCCGGCCATTTCGGCGAAACTCCTCAGTGGTCATGTGGTAGCTTTTCTCGTTCGCCATGCCTGTCTCCTCTTCGGCGCAGGAAAAATAGTTGTCCCTCGTCCGTGGTCCATCGCCAATAGTCCGTGGTCCGTAGTCTGCTGTCCCAATCAGGCGGGTCCGTCACCAGGAGACCCGACGCGGCGGAGTCGTGTTCTGTAACGGACGACTAACCACGGACAACGGACTACGGACCACTGACCACGGACGCCGGACAACAAACAGCGTCCCTCGTTTTCTGCTTACAGCCTCCTGCCTACGGCTTTCCGCCTTCTGCTTTCTGCTCCCTGCTCTCCCTCACCCCATCTTGACAAAATACTGGCCCGTGGTTTCGAAGACGGAGAGCAAGTTTGTTAATCCGAGCAGTTCCTTGACACGCTTGGACAAGTTGATCAACTGAAGGTCGCAACCCGCTTTCTTGGCGGTGATGTACACGCTCACCACTGCGCCCAGCCCGGAACTATCCATGTAAGCGACCTCGCTGAGGTCCAGGACGAGCCGCTTGGTTTGCTGGATCAGGGCTTTGACTTTTTCCTTGAAAGTCGCAGCGTCGTCGCGTGTCAGGTTGCCGCTCAAGCGCACTACCGTGACGTCCTCCACAGTGTGGACATCCAGCTTCAAGCGGGAAGGAGGAACCTTAGAGGGATTCGTTGCCATAAAAACTCCTGTTAAGTCTTAGATCGCCACCTGTTAATTGTACCGCAGGTGGCGTGCCCACGCCGCTTTGGCATGTGAGTACCAGGAATCCCCCAACGATTAACGCCTGCCACCTCCAATCAGCAATCTTCAATCGTCAATCCCACGGGCCCTTTTTGCTTTTCACGCCTTCTTCGGGCGATAATCGCTGCTGCCATGAAAACCACGCGCTATTTCGAAGAGTAGGTCCTGCGCAAGCGGCCGTACATCCAGCGCGCGTGGTGCGAAAGGATCGTGACGAATCCTCTGCGACGTGAAACCCAGCCGGATGGCAGGATTCGTTACTGGGGAGTCGTGCCCGAACTGGGAGGGCGCGCGCTTCGCGTGGTGACGTTGGAAGACGGGGAGACGATTCACAACGCTTTCCCGGACCGCGATTTCAAGCTACCATAAGGGAGTGGGAGGACAAACGGATGAAGCTGCACTACTATGCGGAAACTGATTCCCTCTACATCGACCTCAACTCGAGGCCCAGCGCCGATTCGCGCGAAATCGCCGACGGCCTCGTCATCGACTTCGACACCCAAGGCAACATCGTCGGCATCGACATTGACCGCGCCTCACAGAAACTCGACCTCAAGACACTCGAAACTGTCTCCTTGCCCGCGCTGACCGCGCGGCTTTCCTGACTGCTGCTTCTGTATTTGCCGGACCTGCAATCGTCAATCAGCAGTCGGCAATCGGCAATGCCTCTGTCCCCTGTTCTTTCCCTTCTCCCCCACCCCGCCGAAAGGGCATTGGAATCGAAACCCAGCTGGAGCAAGCGTAGCGCAGACGTGTTCTTTACGTCTGCGGCTCTTTAGTGGGGGTTCATGAACGAACCGCGGACCTACAAATCAGGTCCGCGCTACCTTGCTTGATCAACTTCCATTCAGGGTCGATCGCAAAGAATTGAGTGTGACGCGACACTACTCTCCTTTCGCCGACGCGACCGACGGATACCATACGGGACCCACTTCTCGCAAAAAAATCCGGGCGGTTACTGGACCAATGAACTTGAACTCCTGCAAGTTGACGGAAAGTTCTGCGGGCGTTTTTGACTGGGCAAGAAGACTGGTGAGCGAGCCATAGCGCTCCTTGAGCTCCTTGCAGACGTGAAGGAGTTTGGTGGCGGTGGAGAAGTCATAGCGGACATAGTGCGCCTCATCCAAGAGCCGCACCAGTTCATCCCACCCGGCGCGGAGAATGGCGTCGGGACTCAGTAGTCGAGCTGCGGCTAATGCCATAAAAGCTCGCTCGGCAACCTGCCGCTGAATCGGCTTGCCGAAGAGTAGACAAACCAAAAACCATTTAAATAGCTCTTCCTCCTTTTTCGAGGACAGATGGATGCCTAGCTCGTCTGCAGAATATGCTCGCTTCATCTTCGTTTCTCGCATGGGAAAGGAAACTGAAGCTCCTCCGGCTGATCTAGCTCTATAAGGCTGCTACTCGATTGCTCCGGCGGCGAACAAGGCACTCACCCGCTGCAGGTCGGCCTCGGTATCTACGCCGATTGTGTCATGCGGCGTCTCGGCCACCATGATGGGCACGCCATTCTGCAAAAAGCGCAGTTGGTCCAGCTTCTCAGCTAACTCCAACGAGGATTGCGGTAAGGAGTGAAACAGGGACAGCGCCGCCCGCGTGTAAGCGTAAATGCCCAGGTGCTTGTAGTACTGAATCCCGCCTTGACCATCACGGTCGTAAGGAATGGGGTAGCGAGAGAAGTAAAGCGCACGGCCTGAGTTGTCGGTCAGGACTTTGACATTGTTCGGATCCAGCGCTGCCACCGGGTCCATGGCGACCTTGAGAGTTGTGACCTGGACGTCTCCCTGCAAGAACGGCGTGAGCAGCAATTCGAAATGCGCCGGCCGCAGCATCGGCTCATCTCCCTGGATGTTCGCATAGACCTCCGCATCCGTCCGCGCCATTACTTCGTGCACACGGTCGGTTGGGGAGGGGTGGCGGCCAGTCAGGGTGACCGGAATGCCCTGCGCTTCACAGAACTGCTTCACTTCTTCGTCCTCCGTTGCCACCACCAGATCGGCAAGCAACGGCGAACGTCGGGAATGGTGATAAACCCAGTAGAGCATCGGCTTGCCCGCAATTTCTCGAAGCACTTTCCCCGGCAACCGAGTCGAGCCCAACCTTGCCGGAATGACCCCCAGTATCTTCGGACGAGCGCTCATAATCTATCCTCAGTTCTGTTCGGTAGTGGGTCAATGTAATGCTGTAGCGGCGAGTTTACCTCGCCAAATGGCGGCGTAAAGCCGCCTCTACATCAAATTGATCCACTACCTTCTCTCCAGGAAAATGTGTCTCAGCGCCGTTGATGCCCAATGGCGCTCGGATGCGCTTGCACCTGCACAATGCCCCATCACAAAGATGCGCATGGATCGGCACATCCTGCTCCTCTTGGCGTGTGTAGATGATCGTCCAAACTGCGAATCCGGTCAATGCGGAGCGAATTTGTCCCGCCGCGGCGAGTCAGTCGCCAGTGCTCCGTTGTCTGT
>JBAVYG010000792.1:0-1995 GCA_049698675.1 Terriglobia bacterium | reverse complement strand
GGGGTGCTCCGCCCTGCACCATCCGGTGCGGGGCTTCGCCGCTCGGCGCCGAATGGGTAATCCTGCTGCCGCTCGTAGTGGGTAAGAGCCCTCCCGACCCGGGCGCACGCCGATAGAATTCCTCTATGCCCAGTTCGCGATAGAACTCCAACCAGTTGGCAAGCTCCTGCCGCAAGCGCTCGTCCATAAGAAGTGGTCAGTCGTCAGTCGTCAGTTCCCAGATCGGGTGATCGGGAGATCGGGCGAACAAAAAACGTGTTCTACCGATCGCCCGATCACCAGATCACCCGATTACTGACTTCTGGCTCCTGAATCCTGACTCCTGAATCCTGACTCCTGTCTAATTGCAACGACCTCGTCGAGGATGCGATGAGCCACATCCAACTTGCTCATTTTCTCGAAAGCTTTACTGCGGCCGTCGGGGAAGACCAGGGTCACGATATTCGTGTCCACATCAAAACCCGCGCCTTCCTGCAATACGTCATTGGCCACGATGAAGTCGAGGTGCTTCTCATGCACTTTGGCGGTTGCATTAGCCAGTAAGTTCTCAGTCTCCGCCGCGAACCCAACCACTACTTGTCCAGGCCGCCGTCGCGGAGCGATCATCGCAAGGATGTCAGGCGTCGGCTCAAGCCTTAGGGTCGTGATCCCGTCTTGCTTCTTGATCTTCCCGGGATAGACTTCCGCAAACCGGAAGTCCGCTACCGCCGCGGCCATCAAGGTCACTGTCGCCTGCTCGAAATGACGCAGGACAGCCTGCGCCATCTGCTCGGTGGTGCGAACACGCTCCACCTTGGCTCCCGCTGGAGCATCGAGGTGCGTCGGCCCGCTCACCAGGACCACGTGAGCCCCGCGGCGGCGGCTGGCCTCAGCGAGCGCATAACCCATCTTCCCGGAAGACCTGTTGCTGAGGTAGCGCACGCCATCCAAAGGCTCTTCCGTTGGCCCGGCCGTCACCAGCACGCACTCACCGCTCAAATCGTCACTAACCCCGAGGGCCGCAAGGACCGCCTGGGCGATACTCTGGACAGACGTGAGGCGGCCCGCGCCGGTCATTCCGCAGGCCAGGTAGCCCTCGTCAGGCTGCAAGAGCTTCACTCCGCGCTCCCGCAAAATCTCCAGATTCTTCTGCGTGGCAGGATGTTCCCACATATTCACATTCATGGCCGGCGCCACGATGAGGGGAACCTTGGTGGCCAAGCAGAGGGTGGTCAGGAAGTCGTCGGCAATTCCATGGGCAATCTTCGCCAGCACGTTCGCCGTGGCGGGAACAATCACCAGGGCGTCAATCGACTGCGCCACAGCCATATGTTCGATGGCGCTTTCCACGTTCGCCCCACCCTGCGGATCCTCAAACATTTCCGTGATGACTTTTCGGCCAGAGAGAGCCGCAAAGGTAAGGGGCGCGACGAACTCACGCGCATTCCGAGTCATCACTACCTGGACTTCCAGCCCGCGCTCTTGCAGCAGGCGGAGTAGCTCCGCTGCCTTGTAGGCGGCGATGCCGCCGGTGATCCCCAGTGCAACTCGCATGGTCAACCAGGATTCAGGATTCTGGAGTCAGAAGACCGTAGTCGGTCCTTACCCCCACCGACCACATACCACCTACTACCTACCCTTTTGTTTCTTGTTCTTGCCGTTGTCGCCTGTCGCTGGAGCTAACAACTCAAAAGGGACCAAGCCCGCCATTACTTCTTGCTGGGCTACTCTCGTCAGCCTCTTCGAAGTGCTCTGAATGAGGGGCCGGGCGCCGGCCTGAAGCTGCCGGGCCCGCTTGGCGGCGACAAGAATGAAGCGAAACTTGCTGTCGAGCTTCTGAGGTAATTCCATCCGATCTATCCTCCAAATGTCTTGCAAATTTCTCGAGCGCGCTCCGCCTGGTTCTGCCGCCGAAATCGCCCTGCCCGGACTATCGCTCGCAGCGCCTGTGTGGCCGGCGAAAGGTGATCATTAACGACCAGGTAGTCATAATCCGGCCAATGAGAGATTTCCTGG
>JBAVYG010000791.1:0-7174 GCA_049698675.1 Terriglobia bacterium | reverse complement strand
GCCATGAATGATTCCTCCTTGGTGAAGTTGTAGCGGCGAGTTTACCTCACCAAATGGCGGCGTAAAGCCGCCTCTACGTCAAACTGCCCCGCTACCATAAAGTGGGGAAAGTATACGCCAATTCTTGACGCCTGCGGCTCCTCAGAATGACAACGCCTACGAGTTTTCCGCAGCCTGCTGGTGCTTGAGCCCCATCAGGCGTCTGTGGGAAAGCTGCGTATTACTTGATAGAATGCCAAGTCCGCGTCTCGGTAATGCACAAGCTGGGGAATCTCAGCGCTTAGCTACTCAGTTCTTAGGCGCCGCTTAAGGCGACGGGGGAGCGATGCGTCGGATACGAGTGCTGTATTTGGCTCGTTGAAGAACCGGGAAAGGGCGTGACGCCCTCCGCCAGTGTTGGCGGAATTTGTTGGAGGCACGTTCATGGCGCGAAATTTCAAAGACCTCTCGGAACGGGAAATCCTCGCCCTGGCCATTGGGTTGGAGGAGGAAGATGGGCGCATCTATGGCGACTTCGTCGATGGCCTGCGCGAGAGTTACCCTGCCACGGCGCAGATGTTTGAGGAGATGCAGGAGGAGGAATCCGGGCATCGCCGAAGCCTGATTGAGACTTACCGGCAGCGCTTTGGCGAGCATATTCCCCTGATCCGCCGCCAGGACGTGAAAGGGTTCGTGGATCGGCGACCCGTCTGGCTCGTCCGACCGCTGCGCATTGATGTGGTGAGGAAGCAAGCGGAGATCATGGAACTGGAGACCCGGCGGTTCTACGAGCGTGCCATGCAGAGAGTGACGGACGCCTCCACCCGGAAGCTGCTGGGCGACTTGGCGGAAGCGGAGCGCAAACACTCTGCCCTTGCTGAATCACTCGAAATGAAGCACCTCACGCCGGAGACCCGCGCGCAGGAAGAAGCTGCACAACGGCGCCTGTTCATGCTCCAGATTGTCCAGCCAGGTCTTGCGGGTTTGATGGACGGCTCCATTTCCACTCTGGCGCCACTGTTCGCCGCAGCCTTCGCCACGCACAAGAGTTGGGACGCTTTTCTGGTCGGCCTCGCCGCCTCCGTTGGGGCAGGGATTTCCATGGGTTTCGCCGAGGCTCTCTCGGACGATGGGTCCCTTACCGGGCGTGGCCGCCCTTGGGTGCGGGGACTCATATGCGGGCTGATGACCACCGCCGGAGGGATCGGACACACGCTGCCTTTTCTTATTTCTGATTTCAGGGTCGCCATTAGCGTGGCTGTTGCGATCGTGGCCGCTGAGCTCGCGGCCATCAGCTTCGTGCGTCACCGCTACATGGATACCCCCTTCCTTGCCGCTGCGTTCCAAGTTGTTGTGGGTGGAGTGCTGGTGTTCCTCGCCGGAATCCTGATCGGCAGTTCGTAAGGGTTTCCCCGTAGTCCCGCCAGGCGCAATGTCTGACTTTTTCCATCGTGCGCAGTTTCCGATCCCGCTGAGTAAGGGCCTTCCGCAAGAGCTAGTGCTTAGTTGCATCAATAACCGATATTATTTATGACCCTCGGAAGGGCGGGGCTTTAGCCCGCCGCCTCGGGGCGCAGAGTTGAATGGGCCTTTAGGCCCTGAAGCCGCATCGCTTCAGGGGCTAAAGCCCCTAAATCCTGCCTGAGCTCCGCGGCGGGGCTTAAGCCCCGCCCTTCCATCCCCCGAAAGACAAGGTCGCTAACTTCTGCAACTAAGCACTAGATTCTCTTTGGCTTCCACCAATGCCTAATGAAGCCGCAAGGCACTCCTGGCGCATAGGGCAGCAGTCTGCGCGCGGCATTTTAAGCATGAATACCATAATAGTCGTGGTATATTAAGACCTTGCAGGTATTAGACATGGAACTCCGGCATTTGCGCTATTTTGTTGCGGTCGCAGAAGAGCTACATTTTGGCCGAGCGGCTCAGAGGCTGGGCATGGCCCAACCGCCCTTGAGCCAGCAAATCCGCCGACTGGAGGGGGAACTAGGCGTTCAGCTCTTACAGCGCACCAAACGGCGCGTCCAGCTTACCGAACCCGGTCGGGCCTTCCTTGACGAAGCTCGCGTGACCCTTACCCAACTAAATCACGCTGTCGAGGTGGCCCAGCGGGCGAGCCGCGGGGAGTTCGGGAGGCTGGCCATCGGATTTCTGGGCGCTGCAACCTACAGCTTGTTGCCTGCCTTCCTCAAAGTCTTTCGCGACCGCTTTCCGGGCGTGGAAATTGAGCTCCACGAGATGAAAACTTCCGAACTCATCCAAAACCTGCGCCAGAGGCGAGTCCATGCGGGCCTGTTGCGGTTGCCGGTCCGTGACGATCTGCTCTCCTTTGAGCCGATCCTGGAAGAAAGGCTAGTTGTAGCGCTTCCGGAGCACCATCCTCTCGCCGACAAACATCAGATTACCTTTGGCGACCTGTCTGGGGAGGCCTTTCTGTTACCCCCGCGTCAGCTCGCCCCCGGCTTTTACGATCAAGTGGCTGGGCTGTGCAGGCGGGCCGGATTCAGCCTCCGCGTAGGCGCGGAGGCGAGCCAGCTCCAGACGATTCTCAACTTGGTGGCGGCCGGAATGGGTGTCAGCTTGGTTGCGGAGTCCGTCACCCAAATGGGCGGCCGTGGTGTAGTTTTCAAGTGCCTACCCGAGCCTGCGCCCACTATGGAAATTGCCATTGCTTGGCGTCGGGATGATCAATCCGAGGTTCTGCAAGCGTTCCTTCAGGTGGTTCGCGAAACGGCACATCAAAGTGCCTTGGTGAAATAAGTCCGGCTGAGTTTCAGTGGCGAGACAGATCAGTTGGGAGCAATTTTCGCGTTATGTGGATTGTCCGATTAGCCTTACGCAGGCCATACACTTTCATCGTGATGGCTATAGTCATCATGATTTTGGGCGACCTGTCGATCGTTCGCACCCCCAAAGACATTTTCCCCAACATCAACATCCCGGTTGTAACCGTCCTGTGGGGTTACACGGGCCTCTCTGCTGACCAGATGGCGAATCGAATCGCGGTTATCAACCAACGTTCCCTCACCTTGACGGTAAATGACATTGAGCACATCGAGTCCGAATCGCTGAATGGCATCGCCGTCATCAAGATCTTCTTCCAGCCGGGCGCCAACATTGCCATGGCGATGAGCCAGGTGACGGCAATGTCGCAGACACAGCTTCGGCAATTCCCGCCCGGCACCACCCCTCCGTTTATTATGCAGTACAGCGCATCCACGGTGCCCATTCTGCAATTGGGACTTTCCGGGCAAGGGCTTTCTGAGCAGCGGTTGTTTGACTTGGGCGCGAACTTCATCCGCGTCCAACTGGCCGACGTGGAAGGCGCCGCCATTCCGTGGCCCTATGGAGGAAAGGTACGCCAAGTGCAGGTGGATCTTAACACTGCCGCCTTGCAGGCCAAAGGACTCTCTCCGGCGGACGTCGTCAACGCCATCAGCGCTCAAAATCTGATTCTTCCTTCCGGGACTTCCAAAATCGGCCCGTATGAGTATGACGTTGAGACCAACGGCAGCCCGCTAACCACGGCAGAACTCAACGATTTGCCGGTAAAAACCTCCGGAAGCACGGTAATTTATATTCGCGACGTCGCCCAGGTACGCGATGGTTTCCCGCCCCAGACCAACATCGTGCGCGTCAACGGCCAACGGGCGGCATTGATGACGGCGATGAAAACCGGGAATGCTTCGACTCTGGATATCATCTCCCGAATCAAAGCGGAGCTGCCGGCCATTCAGAAGGGTCTGCCGCCGCAATTCCAAATCCACTATTTAAATGACCAGTCCATTTTCGTGAGGGCCGCCATTAAAGGTGTAGTAAGGGAAGCTCTTATTGCCGCTCTCCTTACGGCGGCGATGATTCTGCTGTTCTTAGGGAGCTGGCGGAGCACCTTCATTATTGCAGTCTCCATCCCGCTTTCCATCCTAACCTCCCTGGTGGTGCTCAGCGCGCTCGGGGAAACGATCAACATCATGACGTTAGGAGGATTTGCACTAGCGGTGGGGATTCTGGTGGACGACGCCACGGTGGAAGTCGAAAACATCAACCGCAACATCGCCATGAATAAAGAAATCCTGGTGGCGATTTTGGATGGCGCGTCGCAGATTGCCGTTCCGGCCTTTGTCTCGACCCTCGCTATCTGCATTGTTTTCGTGCCCATGTTTTTCCTGACCGGGGTTGCGCGGCACCTCTTTATCCCCCTGGCGGAAGCGGTAAGCTTCGCCATGTTGGCGTCTTACCTCCTGTCCCGGACGTTGGTGCCGACCATGGCGCGGTACTTGCTCCGCGGCCACGAGCATGATGCGGATGCGGCGAGTCTGGCGGCGCAGGCCCAGCGCCACTTTTTGGCGCGCCTGCAAATCAGATTTGAGCACGCCTTCGAGCGCTGGCGCGGAAATTACAAGCGTGGGCTGAGGACTTGCCTGCACCATCGCGCCTGGCTGGCGGTGGGGGTTTTAGGCGCTGCCGCGGCTTCGTTCTTGCTGATTCCCTGGATTGGCCAGGACTTTTTCCCCAAGGTTGACAGTGGTCAGTTCACCCTGCACCTGCGCGCTCCCACCGGCACGCGCATCGAGGAGACGGCGCGGCTTTGCGATCACGTGGAGAATTCCATTCGGGAAGAGATTCCTGCTCAGGAACTCACCAGCATTATCGATAACATCGGGTTGCCGTACAGCAGCGTGAATCTTGCCTACAGCAACTCGGCTCCCATCGGCACCGGGGACGCTGACATCATGGTCGCGCTGTCTGAAAACCATCACCCCACGGCGGAGTACGTCCGCAGGCTGCGGCTCAAATTGGCTCAGGAATTTCCTGGCGTGACGTTTTACACCCTGCCCTCGGACATGGTCAGCCAGATTCTGAATTTCGGCCTCCCGGCGCCCATCAACGTTCAGGTAGTGGGCCAAAACCTGACCGCCAATCGGCGATTCGCCGAGGGGCTGATGCGTAAACTCAAATACATTCCCGGCGCGGTTGACTTGCGCATTCAGGAACCGTTCAACCTGCCCCGGCTCCAGGTTGACATTGACCGAACCCGGACGGCGCAGGTAGGCTTTACGACCAGCAACGTCGCCAGCGACCTTCTGGTTTCCTTAAGTGGGAGCTTCCAGACTTCTCCCACCTTCTGGTTGGACCCGCGGACCGGCGTTAGTTACAGTATCACAACGCAAACCCCGCAATACCGGGTGGACTCGCTCCAGGATCTCCAAAACATTCCCATCTCGAATTCCAGCGGTGCTCCCCCCCAGATTCTGGGTAATCTGGCTACCATCAGCCGCGGCGCATCGCTGGCCGCAGTCTCGCATTACAACGTTCAACCGGTGGTCAACATTTACGGTTCCGTGCAGAGGAGGGACTTGGGGGGGGTGGCGGGCGATCTCGACCGCATGGTGGGTGAGAGTCAGAAGGATCTGCCGCGCGGCTCGCGGACCATTGTGCGCGGGCAGATTGATACCATGCGCTCGTCCTTCTCGGGACTGCTGGCCGGGGTGGTCTTCTCCATAGTGCTGGTTTATCTCCTGATCGTGGTGAACTTCCAATCCTGGCTGGACCCGCTGATCATTATTTCTGCTTTGCCGACGGGGCTGGCGGGGATCCTCTGGTTCCTGTTCGCAACGCACACCACCTTCAGCGTGCCCGCCATGATCGGCGCCATCATGTGCGTGGGAGTCGCCACTTCCAACAGCATTCTGGTGGTGAGTTTTGCCAAGGAACTATTGCACGAGGGCGTCAATGCCACGGTGGCGGCACTGGAGGCCGGGTTCACGCGCTTTCGCCCCGTCATCATGACAGCGCTGGCCATGATTATTGGGATGGTGCCCATGGCTCTGGGCATGGGTGAGGGCGGCGAGCAAAACGCCCCACTGGGCCGGGCGGTCATCGGCGGCCTGCTGTTTGCCACCGTGGCAACGCTGTTCTTTGTTCCCACCGTGTTCAGCGTGGTCCACGGCAGACGAAAGGATCGAGCCATTGAGCCATCGGGCCATCCGGCCATTTAGGAGAAGATCGGGTCATTGATTCATTGGGTCATCGGGTCATTGAAAAGGCGGCAAGACCACCAAGAAGGAAACCTTGCATGGCCACACAACCTGAGCAGTTGAGAGCGAGGACGAAGCAGTTTGCCATTCGCATTGTGCGGGTTTTCAAAAGCCTCCCGAAGAATGATGAAGCACGAATTATCGGGAAGCAGTTGCTGCGCGCAGGGACCTCCGTCGCGGCCAATTATCGGGCGGTTTGCCGGTCGCGATCGAAAGCCGAGTTCATCTCCAAGATGAGTGTTGTAGTGGAAGAGGCCGACGAAACGGCGTTCTGGCTTGAGCTCTTAATCGAGTCCAGTATCATTCCCGAGGTCCGGCTTCGAGACTTGCTCACCGAAGCCAATGAACTGCTGGCAATCTTCGCCGCATCCCTCTGGACAGCGAGACAAAAAAGGAAAAGTCAATCAGTCAATGTCTCAATGACCCGATGACCCAATGATTCGATGACCCAATGGCCCGATGGCCCGATGACCCGATGGCCGGATTTTGGGAGGACGTAATGAGTGTTGAGGAAAGTTTCGACATTGAGAGCCGCGACGGGCAGAACTCGGGTCCTGGCCTGCCGGGCCAAAGGCCCCCGTCATCCGGGGTGGGCAAAGTCATCTTCGGGCTGGCGGTTCTCTTAATTGTCGCGGGCGCCATCGTTTACAGGGGCATTATCACTCGTGCCCGTGCCGCTGCCGACGTGAAAGCCGACACGCGCGATCTCGCCGTGCCCGCGGTTTCGCTGGCTCAACCCAAGCGAGGCGCGCCGCAGGAAGAAATCGTATTGCCAGGGAACATTCAGGCTTTCATCGACGCCCCGATTTATGCGCGTACGAGCGGCTATCTGAAGCGCTGGTACGTGGACATCGGCGGCAGGGTAAAGGACGGCCAGCTTCTGGCGGAAATCGATACTCCCGAACTGGATCAGCAACTCCAGCAGGCGCGGGCAGATCTGGCGACGGCAAAGGCCAACTTCGACCTGGCGCAGACCACCGCCGCGCGTTACGAGTTCCTGCTGAAAAGTGATTCCGTGGCCAAGCAGGATGTTGACAACGCCGTGGGTGATGCTCACGCCAAAAAGGCCATGGTGGACTCCGCCACGGACAACGTGAAGCGCCTGGAACAGTTACAATCCTTTGAAAAGGTTTACGCGCCTTTCGACGGCGTTCTAACGG
>JBAVYG010000790.1:0-5018 GCA_049698675.1 Terriglobia bacterium | reverse complement strand
TTCAGGATTCAGGAGTCAGGATTCAGACCAATTCTCTGTCATGCGTAGTGTGTTGTAGCGGGGCCAGCCGCGACCGAAACGAGACCCTCTGTGTCCTCCGTGCCTCTCAAGCTTTAACACGGAGGACACGGAGCATCTCAGTGATCTCTGTGTTGTGGCTCTTCTCGCGAGGAGGACACAGAGGCACTACCGACGCCTGGGTCAGCAATCACAGCAAGTCCACTCTTGGCTCTCTCCGGCTGAATAGAAATACTATGTGTCACGTTCAATTGGTATCAGCAGCCAGTTGGGGCAGAGTCTGGTTTTTAGAGCCTCTAAGGGCAAATTCAGATCGCAGATTCCAGATTTCAGAGATAGAGGCGGTTAGTCTTCCCATCAGGGACCGGACCGGCTGCTGCCCGCGTAACTTTGCGGCGATTTCGCCATCCAATGAAGGTGCGAGGGGTGCGAAGGCGAATCAAGAAACCATCCCCAAGTGCATGAATCGAAATACGGAGATCCAATCATGTCGAACTTTAGCGTGAACCGATTCCGGTTTTTCAGATGCCTGCTCATTGTTTCTATATTCGGTGCGACCGCGTCCAGCACAGCACGTGGCCAGGTTCCAGCCTTTGCGGGAGGGCTTCCGTCCTCAGCCGCCGAGGGTAAACAGACGGCGGTTCTCGCGGGTGGGTGCTTCTGGGGTGTGGACGCCGTATTCAAGCACGTGAAGGGTGTTAAAAGCGTGGTTGCAGGCTATTCAGGAGGAAGCGCAACGAGCGCGCAGTACGAGGTTGTGAGCGCGGGCCGGACGGGGCACGCCGAGTCGGTGAAGATCACCTATGATCCATCAAAGGTCTCGTACGCCGATTTGCTCAGGGTCTTCTTCTCGGTGGCGCATGATCCGACCCAACTGAACCGTCACGGTCCGAATTCGGGAACTCAGTATCGCTCGGTGATCTTCTATTCTAATGAGGACCAGAAGCACATTGCTCTGGCCTACATCGAGCAGCTTAACAAAGCCGGGGTTTTCCGAAAGCCGATTGTGACCCAAGTTGTCCCTCTCCAGGCTTTCTACCCCGCCGAGGCGTATCACCAGAATTTCCTCGCGCTCCATCCCGACAACCCCTATATCGTTAACAACGATCTGCCCAAGCTGCGAAAACTTCAGAAGCAGTTCCCCGCACTCTGTAGACCGTAGGGATGGCGCGAATGACGGTCCATCCCCGCCCGTGGGGACCGCCAGCGGGTTTCTGCCGGAAACTAATTGCCCGGGTCGGTGAAACCCAATTCGACACTCATACGTCCCCATTTCATGGCAGGATTTTTTTCGAGGAGGAGGAGGATGATGTACAAACGGTTGCTTACAATTGTAGCAAGTGGGTTGCTCGTTTTAGGAGTGGCGTTGTGTGGAGTTCAGGCTAATGCGCAGTCCGGCCCATCCGGCGAGCATATGGGTCGAGGACATCGGATGAGCCCCGATGAGGAACTCCAAAGTCTGGATAAGACGCTAAAACTCACCGACGATCAGAAGAGCCAGATAAAGCCTATCCTTGAGGACAGGCAGCAGAAGATGCAAAGCCTTCGTTCCGACACCTCTCTTTCAGAGCAGGACAGAAGGAGCAAGATGAGGAGCATAAGGGAAGAGAGCAACAGCAAGATTCGCAACCTGTTCACTGACGACCAGAAAAAGAAGTTTGACGAGATGCCGCAGCACGGGCCAGGGCACTGGGAAGGGCACCGGCCAGGCGGGGGCACAACAACTGGAAACCCCCAGTAGTGGGCAGCTAGTCCCGGTCCATCTGAAAAACTCGTCTAGCCTGTCATTCCGATCCCGCCCTGCGGGAGAGGAATCTCGCTCTGGAAACAAGGGACGTGCGAGATTCCTCGCTTCGCTCGGAATGACGGCGTTCTTGTTCCAGTGCGAGATTCCTCGCTTCGCTCGGAATGACAGCGTGTCTGTTAGGCAGTGAGGTGCTGCCGGTACCGCTTGGCCATCTCCTCGAGCGATAGGGGCGCATAGTCGCCCGCGTGGCCGGCCTGGCCGAATTGCGTAATGCGCTGCGTCACCACCTTCTTCATGGCGTCGCGGGCGGGCTTCAGGTAGCTGCGTGGATCGAACTCTTCGGGCTTTTCCCAAAGGACTTTGCGGATAGCGCCCGTCATGGCCAGCCGGTTGTCGGTGTCCACGTTGATCTTGCGCACGCCGTTCCTAATGCCGAGCTGGATCTCTTCGATCGGCACGCCCCAGGTGGGCTTCAGCTTGCCGCCGTACTGGTTGATGATATCCTGCAACTCCTTCGGGACGCTGGACGATCCGTGCATGACAAGGTGCGTGTTGGGCAGCCTCTTGTGGATCTCGATGAGGCGGTCCATCTTGAGTGTTTCTCCGGTGGGCTTCTTGGCGAACTTGTAAGCGCCATGGCTGGTGCCGATGGCGATGGCGAGCGCGTCCACGCCAGTCTGCCGTACGAACTCCACTGCCTGGTCGGGATCGGTGAGGTGGCTGAGGGCATCGAGGCCGGCGCCGTGGCCGTCTTCAATGCCGCCCAGGCAACCGATTTCGCCTTCCACGGTAATGCCCTTGGAGTGCGCCGTCTCCACGACTTCGCGCGTAGCCTTCACGTTGTATTCGAACGTTGAGGGTGTCTTGCCGTCCGGCATCAGCGAGCCATCCATCATGACGCTGGTGAAGCCCATGGCAATGGCCGATTTGCATGTCTCCACGCTGTTGCCATGGTCCAGGTGCAACACCGTGGGGATTTCGGGGTAGAGTTCGGTGGCCGCCAGCATCAGGTGATAGAGGAATCGGTCCTGTGAGTAGCTGCGTGCACCGCGGCTGGCCTGAACGATCGCGGGCGACTTGGTCTCGCGAGCCGCCTCCATAATCGCCTGGATCTGCTCCATGTTGTTGACGTTGAAAGCGCCAACCCCATAGGCCCCCTTGGCTGCTTCGTCGAGCAATTGACGCATGGATACGAGTGGCATATCAAATGATCTCCTTAGATTTGTACGGATTCGCTGATCCGGAATTCCAAATATCATCCGGGGCTTCCCTATAGCGGTCCCGGAAATACAACACCTTACACCAACTTATATCCCTTTGGGAAGCTCGGGGCTGAGCAACGAACCGGAAAACCGCCCTAAGCATTGAGAAGGGATGTCGCGGAACGAAGAATCAATGAATTGCCCACAGTTCATTTTGCAGGGCTGGCAGTGAATAAATCAGTGCTCCCTTAAGATAATATGGGTCAAGCGCAGGCACACTGACAGCCTACGATTTGGTGGGAGTGTTTGACTACTCTGAAGGTGCGAAGTACCCAGGCTTGGTGCGCACCTGCAAGCCCTTCTGAAGGGGTTCGATGGCGATCGTACGGAAAGTTCCGTCGTGGGCCCGGTTGGTGGAGATGTACGCCAAGCTGTATTGGCTGCGGAGTTCACGAGCGATCTCCTGGAAATTCGCGATCGTTTCGCTGTCTTTAAAGGGGAAGAAGGCCCGGCCTCCGGTTTGCTCTGCCAGGCGTCGCAAAACCTTGTCCCCTTTTAGCGGTGCCGGCGAGCCCGTGGCGTTGGTGCTGATCGCGTAGATGGTCACCTCGGCACGTTGCGCCATGGCCAACGCCTCCTCGCGCGTATGTTCGCTCTGGTTATCCTCGCCGTCGCTGATGATGATCAGCACGCGGCGCAGATAGGGCTCCGGAGGCGGAAAGATGAGCATCTTTTTTCGACAGGAGAAATAGATGGCATCATAGAGGGTGGTCACGCCGCCCGCGAGCAGGCCCCGGATGGCCTGTGAGAGTTTTTCCAGGTCGTCGGTGTAATCCTGCACCACTTGCGTTTGCACGTCAAAGGCCACCACGAAGGCCAGGTCCTTGCCGGGACGCAGTGTGGCGTTCAGGAAATCGATGGCGGCATCCTGCTCGAAACGCAGGCGGTCACTAATGCTACTGGAAGTGTCAACCAAGACCCCGATGCGGAGGGGCAGATTCGTTTCCCGGCTGAAATAACGGATCGTCTGCGGCTTTTCATCCTCGAAAACGCGGAAGTCGTCCTTGACCAGATCAATCTCCAGGCGATTCCTTTTGTTGGTCACGGTCATGAGAACGTTGACCAGGTCAACGCGGACCTTGATTTTGTCGGTGGGAACTTGAGTCGTCGCCGGTCCGGAGGTCCTCGCAGGCTCTTGCGCTGCAAGCGATCCAACCAGCACACAGAGTACCAACAAGACGACGGAAGGTTTCTTCATCACCCTGCCCTTCGAATCCCGCTTCGGCCCGGTTAAGCGCCCTTCGCTTCGCGCTTTGAACGACGCATGCCGCACGCCGGTTGATTACATCCTACGGCCACGAAGCTTCTCACGCACTTCGCGTTCCGTGCGCGCCTGCTTCATTTCCCGGAGCAAACCAGCCAGAGATTCCTCAGGCTCCTGTTGGCGCCGCTCGTCCGCCCTTTTCCGAACGTAAGGAACGGCGCAAATCAGCAGGGCAATGATGAAAGCACTGAGGACGGTGAGCACCGCTCCGAGGATAGCGTGTGACGCAAAAACATTAACCCACGCCACAATCAGCAACACGACCAGCCCCAGGCTGAGGGCGGCTACGATACCGGCGGCATAATTAGCCAGCCAAAAGACCCACGATTTTCTCATTGCACTCGCAAACTTAACCTACCCGGAGCGGATTGGCAAGCCCCACGAGCTTCTTTTCAGAAGAGTCATCCCGAAGGGGAAGGTCGCCGGGAATCAAGCCGTTTCAGCCCGGCGCGCCAAGCGGCGTCCAAGGCGCGCTCGTATTCAGCCGGAGTAACGGGCCGGTTGATTTCGGCGTGGTCGGACCTTGAAACCTTCCCTGCGGGATGGTACTGGGCCATGAGGTTGACGTAAGTTTCAGGAGAGAGTTCATCCGCGATCCACTGCATCACGGCTCGCGTGCCTGCAATTTCTTCGGGCATCACCAGGTGGCGGATGAGCAAGCCGCGTCGGGCAAGCCCATTGTCGTCGATAACCAGGTTTCCGACCTGGCGGTACATCTCCTTAATAG
>JBAVYG010000789.1:0-5232 GCA_049698675.1 Terriglobia bacterium | reverse complement strand
GCTGTGCAAAAGTCTAAAATACCTAGTTTTGAGACAGCCTCCTTGGGGAGAGGGTGGCCCCCGACCGGCGCTTTCACCAGCCGGCGCGGGCCGGGTGAGGGGTTACTCTCGCTGCCCGGCTGAGTCTTCGCATCAGTTCGCCATCTCGTGTACGGTGCTGGTGTGCATCCCAACCCCCGCGACCGAGAATTTTGGCGCAGGCGACGGATCCAGAATTCAGAAGTCACTAGACCGATGACAAGAACAATTCTTCCTTACGAACTCGTTCCACATTCGAGCGCGCTTTTCGTGGATTATCTGTATCAGTTTGACCGGGTCTCAGGCTTCTACAACGAACCCCCGTACCTACTTTCCAGTTACAAGACTGTTGCTTCCCAACTTCCTAGGTTCGAAAGGAAGCGAGGGGAAGTTTGCGCAATCCTCGAGCGACAGAACAAGGCATTTGGTTGCGGCGAGGCCACGTTTGAAAACTTGCGGAGACTCTCGCAGGCCGGCAGCTTCGCCGTAGTCACGGGCCAGCAGGTGGGCTTGTTCAGCGGGCCGGCTTTTACCATCTTCAAGGTTCTAACCACCGTCCGCCTGGCAAACCACCTTACCGAGCTGGGCATACCTGCAGTGCCTGTGTTCTGGCTTGCCACTGAAGATCACGACTTGGCAGAAGTGGCGGAGGTAGCAACTCTCGATGACGAATACAATCTCATCTCCCTGGCTGATCACGGGGACTCGCCCAGCCCGCGGTCGCCGGTTGGAAATGTGCGCTTGACCCAGGAATCCACCGAGGCGCTCGCTCGACTGGAAGCCAGCCTGCCTTCGGGGCCGGCTCGTGAATGCCTTTTGCAGGATCTGCGCCAGACCTACATGCCTGGCGCCACCTGGGTTGATGCCTTCGGGCGATTCATGGCCCGTCTTCTAAGCCCCTGGGGAGTGATTCTTCTAAACCCGCTCGACCCAGCCGTTCACCAATTGAGCGCAGGGGTTTATTCGCAAGCCCTCGAGCAGGCGCCAGAACTTAGGGCGAGAGTGCTGGAACGTTCCCAGTCGTTGCTCAGGAGCGGCTATCATGCCCAGGTAAACGTGACCGAGGATTCGACCTTGGTGTTCGTCACCAGGGAAGGGAACAGACTCCCTATTCACCAACGCGACGGCGACTACTTCGTCGAGGGGACACAAAGGACTTCCATCGAAGAGTTGCGAAGCGAACTAGCCGATGACCCAATTGCCTTTTCACCCAACGTGTTGTTGCGGCCTTTGGTTCAGGACACCCTGCTGCCGACCATTGCTTACGTTGCCGGCCCCTCCGAGCTGGCTTATCTGGCGCAGGCGCAGGTCTTATACCAGAGCTTCGGCAGGCCACAACCGGTCTTTTTCCCTCGCGCCGCTTTCACGCTTGTGGACCGTCGAATCGAAAAATTGCTGGAGAAATACCGGTTGAGCGTGGAAGACGTTTGGCTCGGCGAGGAACACCTCAACAGGAAAATCGCCGCAGTGGGGCTTGCCGAGGGATGGTCGGAACGCTTCGAGCAGGCGCAACAGGACATGGCCAGCCTCCTCGATCGCCTCCGTGGCGACATCGAGCGGCTTGATCCCACGCTACTCGAGGCGCTGCAACATGCCCAGGAAAAGATCCATTACCAGATGGATCGGCTGCAAGGGAAGGTGAGCCGCGCCGGTCTGGCGCGTTCCGAATTGCTCCACCGTCATGCGCAGGCCCTCAAGCGGTTTCTCATGCCGGAAAAGGATTTGCAGGAGCGCCGGGTCGGCGGTGCGTATTTTCTGGGGCGCGCTGGCTATGAATTGCTTCACCGGCTGCTTTCGCAAATCCAGACAGACTCTCCTGGCCACCAAGTGGTGAGCCTGTAGCAGGTTGATCGCAAAGTGTGTAACCGCATCTTGAAATTCTCCTAATTCGCATGTCAAGGCCGTCTGATATAATCAACAATCAGGTTCCGGGGCTGCCACTTGGGGGAGACTTGCTATGAATGCACGTTCAATTTCGGATCTGCTAAACCGCGACAAGGCGATTTTCGAACTCTCGAATGGCGGGAGCATTGTTCTGAAGAATCCCCAGAAGTTTGTGAGCCAAACCCTAGACCTGTTGGTCGTAAACGCGGTTTTTGGAGAAAGTGAAGAGGTGCGCAGCGCGGCGCGCTGGATCATCCGCAGAGTCGGATTGGAACTCGGCGTTGTTCCTTCCTCCCTCCAGGGTCTTTACGAAGCCCGCGGCCGAAAGGAGTGCAAGGGCTTCACCGTTCCCGCCATCAACGTTCGCGGCTTGAGCTACGATGTGGCGCGTGCGGTTTTCCGCGCGGCGCTACACCTGAAAGCCGGCGCCTTCATTTTTGAACTTACACGCACGGAGAGCCACTACACCGACCAGCGCCCAGCGGAATTGGTTGCGGTGGTTGTCGCGGCGGCAGTCCGAGAGGGCTTCGAGGGTCCTGTTTTCATCCAGGGAGATCACTATCTGGTTAACGTCAACAGATTCGCCAAAGACCCGGAGTCTGAGTTGCAGACGATCCGTGACTTCTGCCAGGAATCCGTTGCGGCAGGGTATTACAATATTGACATCGATGCCTCAACGCTGGTGAATCTCGCGCAGCACGGCGCCCGTGAACAGCAGAGGGCCAACTTTGAGGCCACCGCATGCTTGGCAGCCTATATTCGCTCCATCGAGCCGCCGGGAATAACTATTACGCTGGGAGGCGCAATCGGCGAGATCGGGAAACAGAATTCCACTCCTGAGGAGCTGACCTCTTTTGTGGACGGCTTCATGGAAACCTTGACCCGGCGCAGCCCTTACAAGAAGGGACTCGCAAAGATCAGTGTCCAGACCGGAACCAAGGATGGCGGCTTGGTGCTGCCGGATGGCAGCATTGCGCAGGTGGCCATCGACTTTGAAACGCTGCGCGCGCTCTCGGCGCTGGCCCGGGACCGTTACGGAATGGCGGGCGCAGTCCAGCACGGGGCGTCCACGCTCCCCGCCGATGCCTTCCATAAGTTCGTCGAGTGCGAGGCCGCGGAAGTTCACCTGGCGACGGAATTCCAGAACATGATTTATGAGAATACGGCCTTTCCCAGGGATCTGAAGGAAGACATCTACAAGACGCTGCGCAAGCTCTGCGCCGATGAACGAAAGGCTTCAGACACCGACGAGCAGTTCTTGTACAAGACCCGGAAAAAGGCCTTCGGCCCCTTCAAACGCAAGTTCTGGGATTTGCCGGCGGATATTCGCGCGCGCATCGGACAGGACCTCGAGAAGAAATTCACCTTCCTGTTTGAACGGTTAAACGTGCAGCGGACGGCGGAGCTGGTGAAGAAGACCGTCACCCTGGTCCCCGTAATCCCCCCCGTGCCATCAGCCTTGACCGAGGCGCTTGCCAAGGTAGGCAACACACGGGGATGAAGAACCGAACTTTTGCCAACGCTGTCATTTCGAGCGCAGCGAGGAATCTCGACCTGCGCTGGACCGGAGCCCAAGGCCGCCTAGCTGGCGTGGGTAGAGGAAGAAATCAGAGCGAGATTCCTCGCTGCGCTCGGAATGACACCGGGAAAGGGAGAGAAGAACCATGACATTGGAGGTTGGCAAGGGAGTCTCGAGTGAGAAACCGCAGACGCGTTCTCACCTTTTGCAGGTTGAGACGAGGTCGCGGGTTGAATTCAAGGAAATCACGGAAACGCTCCAGAAACTGATTTCGGAATCCGGTGTACTTCAGGGCACATGCTTGGTGTTTGTCCCGCATACCACAGCGGCTGTCCTGATTAACGAGAATTATGACCGGGGCTTGCAAAAGGATTGGGACGAGTTTCTCAATCGGCTGGCTCCTCGCGACCGTGACTACCACCACGACGACGGAAACTGTGATTCCCACCTCAAAGCTGCCCTGATTGGAAACTCCAAGTCGTTGTTCATCGAACATGGCCGCCTCGTCCTGGGACACTGGCAGGGCGTTTTCCTGTGCGATTTTGACGGGCCGCGACGGCGCGAAGTCAGAGTCAAGATTGTGGCGGACTAGAAGGGCAGTCCACAGTCGACAGTTGACAGTCGAGAGTGCGAATTCCGGGGACCCTAATCAAGGGCAGCGGGCTCTCCCTCGATACGCTGGCGGATTGCTGAAAAACGCAGAGATCTGTCATTCTGAGCGCAGCGGAGCGGAGCGAAGAATCTCGCTCTGGACTTCTCGGCTGACGAACAGCAGGGCGAGATGCTTTGCTGCGCTCAGCATGACAGTGAACGGGCGCTCTCGCGAACGTCGTAGCGTAGGCCCTTTGCTTTCAACGGCTCGATTGGGCCAGCCACGCGCCGAAGTCCTGAGATCACGGATAGCCGTTTTCGGCTATGCACGCTCAGGATGCCAGGCCTCATGCTCAGGATGACAGGCACTTCGCTCAGTCTCGGCAAATGTCGCTTTCGAGAATCACAGCTTACGTGAAGTAGCTTCCCGCACCCATGCAGTCTCTCGCGATCTACGTTCAAGTTCCCTTTTGCGCCTCGAAGTGCAGCTTCTGCAATTTCAGTTCGCGGGTCGAGTCCCGCAGTATCTTCGACCGTTATGGCGACGCGGTGGCGCAAGAAATCGACCGATTGCCAGCCAGCTTTGGGGTTTATGGGCTGGCCGAAGAGATTCTCACACTGTCGGTGGACACGGTGTATTTCGGGGGAGGAACGCCGCCGCTGCTCGGTGTGGAGAGACTCAGGAGCATCGTCTGTTCCCTTCACCGGCGCTTCCGAGTCCAAGCCGCCGCTGAATTCACGATCGAAGTCACTCCAGGCTCGGCCGATATCCAGTTCCTGGCTCAGGCCATGAGCATGGGTATGAATCGCCTGAGCATTGGAGCGCAAACGTTCGAGGACCAGGAACTCCGCGCGGTGGGGCGGCTGCATTCTGCCGCAGACACACGCCAACTGGTCGGGCGCGCGTGTTCCGTGGGCTTCGAAAACATCAGTGTTGACCTGGTGGCCGGTTTGCCGCACCAGACCCCCGAGTCGTGGCAACGCAGCCTGGAAGCCGTGCTCCGGCTCAAGCCCCAGCACATTTCCCTATACCTGTTCGAAATCGATGAGAAAAGCCGGCTGGGCAGGGAGGTGCGGCAAAGCGGAACACGCTATCATGCCCCGGCAGTTCCAAGCGAGGAGTTCATGGCCGACGCCTACGATATTGGACGGGAGGTCTTGGGAGCGGAAGGATACATCCAGTACGAGATATCGAACTTCGCGCTGCCAGGGTTCGAGTC
>JBAVYG010000788.1:0-3597 GCA_049698675.1 Terriglobia bacterium | reverse complement strand
CCAAAGCGATAAATCCAAACCCTCCCTTCACCACCCCTTTATCCCTGCGACTCTTCCCGCGGTGCCCTCCCGCCTCTTGCCCTGCTCGCCTCTCATGGCTCTTTCATAGAACTTTTGACAGAACCGTTTACGGTACTTGCCCACCAACGCTCTTTGGTAGACAGAACGCCTTTCTCTTCTCTCATTTGTCTGCCATGAGAGTCAAAATTCTCCTTTTGACTTCCCGGCTGACTCGTAATATACCCCTAGCCGCTTCTCAATGCAATGGCCAGTCGAGTTTTCGTTCGGTGCCGCCAGCGCCCACGGAGGGGGCCAGTTTTGCCACTCCCGAGAATGCCTAAGCCCGATACGGCCTCTCTTTCGGCCGATTCCTCCGAGACTTTAGCTTCCCCTGCCGCGAGGGAGCGATGACCCTGCCTCAAAAAAGACCTTTGACAACCTATGCTTAATCTGATAGCCTAGGGAAATAATGCCAGGCTGTTCTGCCAGGAGCGCAGAGACCTCACGGATGACTCCCCCGCCCTTCTCTCCGAACCGACAGCATGTCACTGCCTTCCCTTGCCACGACGAGCGCAGTACCTTTAAAAAGTGAATGAGTGACGCGGGAATGTCTATCAAAACAAAGGACCGCTGTGGAAAACTCGGGGCAAAGCGGGAATGTGTATGAAAACAAAGGCACTTAGCCCTTAAAAGCGGGAATGTTGCTGAAAACAAAGGACGTAGATGGTATGTGGTATGTGGTAGGCGGTAGGTGGGGGAACCCCAACGTACAACCTACTAGCTACCACAACGGGTAGGGGCTAGGTGGGGAAGAGCAGGTTCCGGGTATCAGGGGACAGGCAAGGGGTCCGCGATAGGACTGATCGATTGATGATGACGTGATCTGGCGATGCCTCGGGGGTGGCGCCGGCATCTGCAAACGATCGCGGGGACAAAGACTGCGGCCGAGGCTGTTGCTACGCAAGAGGAATCCCCGCGTAGCTGTCGCGCCTCCAAATTCTGTCACCTTCAGTTCGGTGGTCCCAGAGGATCACCATAAACGATTCCACGTCCGTGTGTGCCGACGTAGACGCGGCCGTACTGCTTGGGATCGCCCGTGATGTGCAGCAGCAGACCCCACTGGTGCTGGTCGTCATTGATGCGAACCCAGCTCGCGCCAATATTGTCGGAACGGAAAATCCCGCGCCCGCCATCGACCACGCCGATCATATAGAGCGCGGGGAAGTCGGCCCCGGGCGCGGCTTTCCCGAAACCGAAAGCATGAACCTCCTCGACGCCATCGAGCCGGATGAATGTCTTGCCGGTGTCAGTGGAACGGTACAGCCCGTCGAAGGCGGCGAGCCACAGATCGCCCTCCCTGCCCGGAGTGGCATAAATGCGATCCTGTCCGCCGCGGTCGTCGCCGCGGTTTCGACCGCGTTTCGGTAATCCTCCGGGCAGCACGAGCGGCTGCGCAGCGAACGTCGCCGCTCCATCCGTACTGACGAACAGCTTGCCATCGAAGAGCGCGAGCGCATAAAACTTCTTCCGATTCACACGGTCCGCAATCACGCGTGTACTCGCCGGAACGCCTTGTGACTCGATCCAGGTGGCGCCACTGTTCCGTGTGAAATAAGCAGGGCTCCGTTCCGGCGCCCACACCCAGGTGCTGCCATCGGAAGAAACCGCGATATGGCCCAGACTGCTGTTAGGCTGCGGCGTGGCTGCGGCCGGCTGCCACGACTTGCCGCCGTCCAGGGAGTAACCGATGTTGCGGCCAGGGTGATGGCCGGAAGCTCGACCTACGCGGACAATCACCTCCGGATTCCCCTCGGCACACGCCACGCCATTGGTGTTGCCAAAGAGCGGAGGTTGAGAACTGCGCTGCGGCGCAGGCTTGTCGAGGTCCCAGTGGACGAATCCACCGTAGTCGCCGATGGCAGAAATCAGGTGCGCGCCTTGCGGCGGGCTGAGCAGCTCCAGCGCCACCGTCTCTTCGATCCCTGTGCTCATCACGCTCCATCGAGTCGGTTGGCCGGCATCCAGGGCAGTGAGATTGGCCGTCTCCCACCCACCGTAGCCGGTGGTAAACATAGCGTGATCGGGATTGAAGGGATCGATCTCGATGTCGAAGAGCCAGTGAATCGGCGTGTCGGCTACATAGGGCGCCAGGGAGTAGTCGAAAGTACCGCCATTCCCGAAAACCGCTTTCCAGGTCTTGCCGCCGTCGGTGCTGCGAAAGATGTCGTCGTTGCCTCTGCCGGTGTGCCAGCGATCGAACGAGCTGGCGATCACCACCTCCGGATCGTGAGCATCGACCGCGACCCCGACGTAACCGAAGCCGGCGTCTCCAGGGACAGGTCTATCGGGCGTGACATCGGTCCACCGGCCCGATCGGGTGTTGAACTTCCAGACGCCGCCATCCGCCATTCTCCAAGGCCCCGGGATGGTGCCATAGGCCACGTAGAATGTGCCGTCAGAACCCAGCGCGGCGCGGTGTGGACGATACTGAGTCGGCTGGCCGGGAACTGGTTGCCAGCTCCCGCCCCCGTCGGTCGAGCGGAAAAGGTTGGCTCTCCCCAGGAGCGAAACGCCAACGTAAATAATGGAGCTGGCCTTCCCCTTGGCTCCGCTACTCGGATCGAAGATGACAAACACGATTCCGGCGCCGCGGCGGGCAGCCGCTACCCAAGGGTTCGGGTCAGGCGAAGCGTCAGGCGGTTCGGTGACATCGGGAAAACTCTCCACGCGGCTCCATGTCGCTCCACCGTCAACGCTCTTCCACAGTCCGTCGTGACGCGTGCCCAGAAACAGGATGTTCCCATCATTGGGATCGACCGCCAGACGTTCGCCGTTGCCGCGACCGTTCTCGTTGCCGCCGAATTTGAACGGGATGTCGGTACGCTGGAAGGTCTTGCCACGGTCATGGGAACGCAAAATCGCGCCATTCGGTGTAGCCGGGTTGGTGTAAGTGCCGCAGGCGAGATAGACCCGATTGGGATCGGAGGGATCAACCGCAATGCTTTCTACGCCCATCAAGTTCAGGTCGGGGTAGGAAACCCAGTCCAACAGCGGCTCCCATCGTTTGGTCTCGTCATTCCAGCGATAAGCGCCGCCGATATCCGTGCGCGCGTAGCGGAGGCCTTTCTCGGTCGGATGAAAAATGATCCCGTCGACGAACCCGCCACCCACAATTTGCACGCTCTTCCATGTGTACGGCACGGACCCAGGCCGGCCCTGGGGAGGTTGAGCGGCTGCCCTGAGGTGCAGGGCGAACGCCGACAGTATGAGTGCCAGAATTACTCCTGGATTTCGCTTCATCAGAGTTCCTTGGCCGGACAGGGCGCTTATTGGAGCTTCACGACGACCTTGTCTCCGCTGTAATGTACCGTGCGATCGACCTGGGGGCTGAACGAAAATGAGACAGGTTTCTGTTTCGAGACAAGCACGAGATTGAAAGTACGCTCCGACAACGCGCCTTCGAACGAGCCCTGCCGTTTTCCGATCGAGAGTGTTCGCGCAGCGTCGTCCCAATGGACCGGGATACGGCTAAACATGCCTTTCTCGTAATTGTACGTAAGCCCGTCATCCTCATAGAGAGTGAAGGCGCCATCAGAC
>JBAVYG010000787.1:0-4079 GCA_049698675.1 Terriglobia bacterium | reverse complement strand
TCACCACCCCTTTATCCCTGCGACTCTTCCCGCGGTGCCCTCCCGCCTCTTGCCCTGCTCGCCTCTCATGGCTCTTTCATAGAACTTTTGACAGAACCTTTGCCGGCGCACAAGCGTTTGCAGGTGTGGTCACTACTCGTTCAACCCTGCCTCAATGGCGCGGCGCAATTCACTGCATGGAACGTAACCGATCCAGTGGTGAGAAACCAGTCCCTTTCTGTCAATGAGGAATAACGCGGGATAGATTGAAATCCCGCCATAGGCTCTATCGCTTTCGCGCGTCCAGTGAACTATGGGGAATTCAACCTTCCGTTCCCGAATGTAACGCAGGCGCATTTGGTCATCGTAGCTGAGACCCAAGAAGCGGTCGGCATTGGCTCCCACGATGCCAAACCCACGCGCCGAGAGTTCGTGATAAAGCGAAACAAGATCCGGCGTCTCTTTCATACAGGGAGGACAGCCCGTGAACCAGACGTAGAGTAGCACGACTTTTCCTTTCAGTTGCTCCAAGCTGACGGTGTCGCCCTTAATGCCGCGAAGCTCGAGCTGCGGCGCCGTTTTGCCCTCCCAGCCTGCCAATTGCCGTTGTAGATCCTGGCCGAACCGTGGGTCGTTTCGAATCTCCTCAATGTCGACGTGGATGATCTCCCCCGTTTTGGGATCGCGGGCAAGGAAACGTGGAACCCGCGGATCGGATTCCATCACTCGAAGCAGCACCTCGGCAGCGCCGGGGGCCCGCAAATCAAACTGCTCGGAGATTGTTTTCAGAGTCGGCGGTGAACCGAATTTCTCCTGGTACTGAGCCACGAACAGTGGAATCCGAAAAAATGCGTTATAGAGCTTGTCCAGGGCTTGACGTTCATCGGGTCGAGTAAAAACGTTGTTATAGAGCTCCGTCACCACAAGGGGTTGGCCAGGGCGAAGGTGCTCCCGAATGTACTGCAAAATGCGCGTCTCAGCGTCGGGCTGGGACAACGCTATAGTTGCAGATAACAGGAGAAATAACCAAACGCCTGGCGTTACTCTGCGGGCGGGTAATCTCACCGCGTTTCTCCCTTGGCGTGAGTTATCAAGTTCGCCTTCCGGGCCTGCACAAATAGCCTGGAATGGAACCGAAGGGAGAACGGCATGTATTGATGTAAGTAGTCCCAACCATGACCCCCAGGGCGGAGGGCATATTCGTGCGCGAAACCTTTCCGGGAGAGAATGTGGTCGAGAAGTTCAGCCCCTTCCTCGAAACCGTAGCGGTCGTGGTCACCGCAATCGAAGTAGAGTGCAAGTTGGGCGAAGCGCTCCGGATGCTCGGCTAAGGTGAGAGGGTTGTTGGCCTCCCAATAGCTCTCATTAAGGGGTGACCCGAAAGGCTCCTGGAGCACCCGAGCGTAAAAACCCCAGCGGCCCTCGGTGGGGAGCGGGTCAGGGAACTTCGGCAGCAATGCCGCGCTATGGGCGCTCGCTGAACCGAACACCTCGGGATGGCGCATGGCAAGATGAAGAGCGCCGTAACCGCCCATGGATGTCCCGCTGATGCCCCGCTCGCCAGCGACAGCCATGGTGCGGTATCGGCGGTCGATTTCGGGCACCAGCTCTTGCATGAAGAAGTCCTCGTACCGTTCGTGGCTGTCTTGCGAGTTTACGTAAAAGGTCCGTCCCCCAGCAGGCAAGACCACAATGAAGTTCGTGAGTTCGCCCTGGTCAGTGAGACTTTCCCAGATTTGTTCGCCGCCCCGATCGATCCAACTGTGCTCATCTTCAAAGAGGCCTTGAAGGAAGTAAAGGATTGGATAATGCTTGTTGGAAGATGCTTCGTAGCCAGGGGGGAAAACAACGCAAAAGCCCACGGAGTGCCCTAAGAGCGCGCTGGAAACGGATGCGCACTCGATCTTTGCAGAAGCTTCGGGGTGGGGCCAGGCGTAATACTTATGAGCGCTGCCCAGGCCTAATGCGATCGCAAGAATACACAGGGCGGCAAAACCGCAAGCCAAGAAGAAACACACCACAGAGGCCGCAGAGCTCGCAGAGAAATGCTGAAGTATTTCTCTCTGTGTTCTCCGTCCGCTCTGTCGTGGATCTTTTTTTCGCGGCACAGCAAGCTCCCATGAACTAGCTACGAAGGTGGCTCATCGGCTAACAGTATCTACCCACCGAACAGCGGTTTGAGATTTCCCGCCGAGTCAAAATCTGCGGGATGAACTCCTTTCCATAATCGCCAGCGCTTAAGCGCTGTGGCCTCGCGAGCCAAAGGAGCTGAGATGGCAATCCGGTCAAGGCTGAGCGTGTTACGAATCCAAACGATCCGCTGTTCCGCCGGCTCCGGACTTCCCAAATGGCCGAGGGTGAGATCCAAAGCTTCGCGGTCCGAGGGCAAATGAATGGGTAGCCGGGCCGCAGCAGGATTCAGGGAGGTGCATGTGTTGAGATACATTTTATGGAAGTCAATCTTCCGGTAAAGACGCTCATGGATGACGTCGGCGAAGCCCACCCCCACTGCATTCCCATCGCTTTCGCGAGTGAGATCACGAACGTAGATCATGGAAATCCTGGGCGCTTCTCCGGGCGGCAGTTCCACCCCGCGCCCAATTACTTTCGTATCCATTCCCGTTCCACTGATGTTCTTGCCCATTTCGTCCACCAGCAGCAGGTGGAATGCTGGGAACGGAATGCGCGGCACCAGGGTGCGGGCCAGTTGGAGCGTCGATTCCTCCTGTGCCACGATGCCTTCCGGAAGCGCGGCGCGGACGACGGCAATCTGGTGCAGTTCGTTCTCAACCAGCGCCACCCCACAGAGAATCTTCCCGCTGGCCAGCACTTTTCCCGAAACGGCGCGGATGGCAGTCTCGAACCCGTATTTCCAACTCTGGCGATGACCCTCGGTGGCGCCCTCCAGCTTGCCCATGCCGATCGTCAGCATTTTCAACAAGCCGCTTTCAACCTTCCCCGAAAAATCGGTGTGGGGCTTGATGCGGTTGATCACCACCACGCCGTCAGACTCCCAGGCGTTCCGATCCACAAAGACCCGGAAACCTTCGGGGGTCGTTCCGAGAAGCACGGTCTCCATGGAAGAGCGAATCTCCACCCCGGTGGCGGCCTCCGTAACGCCGTATCCCTCCAGGATCTTGCGCTGGCCCTCGGCGGTTCCCCCTCCGTGGCTCCCCATGGCGGGAAAGATAAAAGGCTGAGCCCCTCGTGCCTTCAACCAGCCGCAGACTGCTTGCACGATCTCCTTCAGGCTGGCAATACCACGGCTCCCCACGGCAACGGCGACGCGCTTGCCGCGCAGCTTCTCGGCAGCTATGCCCAGTCCCCCCAGAGTCTCCAGAATTGAGCTGCCCAAATCATCAATTTTCGGCAGGCTCGGCTCTGTCCGTTCGAGAAGACAAAAGCTTGCTAGTGGAATGTGTCCGTCTATTGTCATGCTCGTGAAGTAAAGTTAGCGCTCCGTTCGACACGCGTCAAGCCCTGCGACGGTAGTTCCCCTCCTTGGTAAGGAGGGGGTCAGGGGGGTGGTTGACCTGATCCTTGATTCCCTTTCCACTAGCCCCCCTCCCGCAAACGCCCACAACTTTTGCCATTTGCCGTTTGCCATTTGTCCGTCAGCCGACAGATGGAATTCTGGCAGAGCAGGTCAAATGGCAAAGGTCAAACTTCAAAGTTCGCTCAATCACCCCTTCTGGTTGGCAGGGCTTAGCCCTTGCGTAGGCCAAGCGAAGTCTCTGAACTCGCCGGTATAATCGAAGCCGCCGGGAGCAATCGGCTTCTCGGGTTCTACGGCAATCCCAGCCCTGCGGACCTGTGCCAAGAGCTCAGCTTCGTGAATCCGCGAGGCGTCATATTCGAGCTCCAAAAGCTGGCCTTCAATGAAAAGCCCGCGGATGCCATAAACCGTGGAGAGGCTGTGCAGCCTTTCAAAGTCCTTTGGAGTCAAGTTTTGTTTCAGGTGATAACGCGTGGTTAGGAACGTCATGTTATGAACCTCGAAGATCAGCCTTTGGTCAGTTGTCCCTAGTGAGTTGCTACGAACCCTCAGCCCACTGTGCCCTGAAACCTGGCGCCTATAGTTCCAGCCTGCGCAGCCTGAG
>JBAVYG010000786.1:0-4132 GCA_049698675.1 Terriglobia bacterium | reverse complement strand
CAGAGGTCTTGATCCGCAGTTTACAAGAAATCAAGAAAGCCTCGCATGGGAACACATCAAAAAACAAGACCTTTTGTTTTCAATGAATTACCGCCGCAATGTGCAAGCTTGGCCTAGCCTGCTATTCTAAACTTGACTATTCCACTACTTTTGTTATAGATAGAGGTTAGGCATCTGGTGAGAAGACTCGCCGGGCCTTGGCTCGTTCATTGGAACATACTGAAGTGAAAAGGCTTAGTCGGGAAGGGAAAATGGCACTTCGGACTTCAAGGAAGGGAAGGATTCGTCCTGCACACTCGCTGGACCATTCTGATCGTGCGCGATCCGCTAGAGCCGCCCATCCACAGGTGGCTTCAAGATCCTCCCGCGACTCAATAGTCAGTGCCATAGGTCAGACAGGAAATTCTCAAGCGACTGAGCGCCAACGGTCTGAGGCTCTGTTTCAGGCGGCGGTCAAGAATTTCGAGCTCGGCGCACGAGCTTTCCAAAAACAGAATTATCAAAAAGCCAGAGAGATATTCGAAAAGCTGGCATCCAGCGGAGTAGCGGGGGTAGCGGAAAGAGCGCTCGTCCACTTGCGGCTGTGCGAGCAGAAACTCAGTCGCCCCAGCCCCCCACCAAGGAAGGCTGAGGATCTATACACCCTGGGGGTGGGAGCCTTGAACTCGTGGCGCCTTGATGATGCCATCGAGTACCTGAACAAAGCTCAGAAATCGGCGCCCAAACTCGAGCATATTTGTTATGCTTTGGCCGCTGCTTATTCGCTACATGGAGATGCCGAAAGCGCTCTGCAACACCTGAAAGAGGCCATCACTCTCCGGCCTGAGAATCGTATTCAGGCCAGGCGCGACGAAGACTTCAAGGCGCTGGCGACCGATGCCCGCTTTAAAGAATTGGTTTTCGCCTCGAACCTTTAGCTTCGCGGCTTCTCAGCAGGACTTAAGGCCTCATTCAAGGGTCCCATGAATGTCGTTGCCATTGGCGGCGGCACAGGTTTGTCCACCGTCTTACGGGGTCTGAAGTACCACCTCCGAGGGATCGCCTACCCCACCGGCCGCGAGGCCAGGATTTCCAGGCTGACCGCCGTCGTCACCGTTACTGACGAGGGCGGAAGCTCCGGGCGCCTGCGCCGCGACTTCCGCATCCTTCCGCCGGGGGACATTCGCAACTGCATGGTCGCACTGGCTGAAGACGAGAAGCTCCTCACGCAACTTTTCAATTACCGTTTTTTGAGCGGTCACGGCCTGCGAGGCCACAGCTTCGGCAACCTGTTTCTGGCTGCCCTCACGCACCTAACGCGCGACTTTGCGAAGGCCGTTCGGGTGTCGAGCGAAGTCCTGGCCATTCGGGGCGAGATTTTTCCTTCCACCCTTTCCGATGTTCGTTTGAAGGCGGAACAATCGAATGGCAACATCATCTACGGGGAGTCGCGCATCACCAAGACACGAATTCCCATCCAGCGCCTGCACATTGTTCCCAGCCGTTGCCGCCCCCTGCCGGAAACGCTCACCGCGCTCGAGCACGCCGACCTCATCACCATCGGTCCGGGCTCTCTTTACACCTCACTGATACCCAACCTGCTGGTTCGCGGGATTCCCGAACAGATCGCACGCTCCAGGGCGCTGAAGGTTTACGTGTGCAACCTCATGACGCAGCCCGGCGAATCCCGCGGCTATTCCGCCGCCGACCACGTGCGCGCCCTGCATGAACATGCCGGCCGGAAGCTCTTCGATGTCGCGATCCTGAATACGCACCCAGTCTCTTCCTCCCTGCGTCGGCGATACGCCGCGGATCGCTCCGAACCAGTTGTGAATGACTTGGCAGAAGTGCGCGCGCTCGGCGTTGCGCCCGTACTCGCGGACGTCCTCGTCGAGGATCACGTTGTCCGTCACGATTCTCATCGTTTGGCAAAGCTCCTACTCAACCTAGCTGGCGAGCCGCGCTGACCATTCCAGCCACCTCAAGCCTGGCATGTCGGGCCAAGCCTTGGAACTCTCGGAGGGGTGGAACTGACCCCCTTCCGCGGCCGCTGGAAAGACCCTGCGCTGAAAACTGAGCCGTGGGATTGCATAGGGAGTGGATTAAGTGTATATTACCTGTGTGGAGAATCGAAATTGAAGTCACGGGTTATGCCATCGGCCGGAAAGTGGAGAGCACTCTCCAGGTTTCTGAACTCCCACTGCGCAACCCATGATTTTGCAGGTGAGGTATGTGGCCGCGAATCAAACGCCAGTTGCAAGAAGCGAACAAGGAACTGTGGCTTTTCTTGATGATGTTCGCCATCCTCGCCGCCTTCAATTACTTGGTCGCCTCGGACCGAATGATGTTGGGCTTCTACGTCTTACCCACAGTGTTTTCCGCTTACTTCTATGGGCGCCGTCACGCGACGTTAACGGCGCTCGCCAGCATCTTGTTGGTGATCCTGATTGTGCATTTGAATCCCCGTTTGTTTGCGGAGGGGGGGCCGGTCAGGGGAATCGCAGAAAAGTGGTACGACATCACGATCTGGGGCGGAACCTTGATGGTTACCGCCTACGCCATGGGCACACTCTATGAAAAGAAGGAAGCCCGCCTCCGCGAGCTACGCGTGACCTACAGGGGCATCCTGGACATCCTCCGACAACTGATCGCACACGACAAGTACACGCATGACCATTCTTTCCGCGTAGCGAAGTACGCAACCAGAATCGCAAAGCGTATGGGTTTTGATCCGGAGCGGATTGACGACGTGTGGGACGCCGCCTTATTGCACGACCTCGGCAAAATGGAAACCTCTCGAGAGATCCTCCACAAGGCGGCGCGTTTGACCGAAAGTGAGTACGAAGAGATGAAGAAGCATGTGGAGAAAGGGGCTCGTGTGATTGAGCCGGTGGGAGGATCACTGCGCCGCCTCATCCCCATTATTCTGGCCCATCACGATAAGTTTGATGGATCGGGATACCATCCGAAGCAGGGGGAGCAGATTCCTATTGAAGCGCGGATCATTATGGTTGCCGACGTGTACGACGCGATGACGAGCGATCGCCAGTACGCCAAGGCAATGTCCCCGCTGGAGGCCAAGGAGGTCATCACGAAAGGCTCGGGGACCGACTTCGACCCAATCGTCGTCAGAGCTTTCCTGAAGGCGTATCAAAGTGGAGAGCTGGAAGTCGATTTCACGGTCTTGGAAATGCGCCGGCCCTGACTTTCCTGAAAGCGTATGAATGAGGAGTAGGTCGGTGGACGGCGCATCCACGCCGCCTGCCTAGGTCCCGCGACGCGGCATGGTCGCCGCGGATGCGCCGCCCACGACGAAGTCACTTGTTCGGAGAAACCGCTTTCACCGGCGCGCTATGGAGCGCCCGTGGCAGATGCCCTTCATTCTGACTCCTGATTCGCGATCGTCACCGGCCACTGCCCTTCAACCCCCCAGTTCTTAGCCCCCAGCCCCTAGCCCTTGCTCTTCGTTGTTTTGTATCCTGAATCCTGACTCCTGTTTTTTGATCCTGGCGGGCAATTATGGTGGGGCTGGGCCATCGACTTCTTTGGTTCGCGCTACGCATTGCCCAAGTCCATCAGCGCACATCAGAACTACTAGTACTGGGGTCCGAGGCAGTACACCGGGGAGAGCGAAGCGTGGCCGAAGCTAAAGGTCTGGGATTAGTTGAGCAATCCCGTAGAGAAAGGAAGAAATGCACGCCCAGGCTGAGCACCGAGTTTTCGCTGAGTTGCTAAGTTGGATGCGCTCATAATGCGAGCGTCTTGCGCAGGGCCAGGTCAACTGTCTGCATTTGAGGCATCCGCCCGATCCTGCGCTCGATCAGTTGCAGCTCGATGGTTGCCAGGTTGTCGGTCATGATCACAGAATCGGATTTGAGGCCGGTTTCAGAAGCGGCTGGATCTTTAAGCAGCACAGTGACGCGGCTAGCATGACCAGCACGGCTCATGTTGCTGCTCACCATGGCTACGATAACCTGAGGGAGGCCCGTGTTGAGGTTCTCCGCTTGAACGACAAGGACTGTGGCCGTAGCTTGACCATCCTCAGGTCGGAGTGGGGGAAGTAGACCAGGGCGAAGTCACCGCGTTCAAGGTTCATTGTAGATGTCCATGCTTGGGTCATCCCAATCCATCGCGAACGTTGCCAGCTTGGCAC
>JBAVYG010000785.1:0-5744 GCA_049698675.1 Terriglobia bacterium | reverse complement strand
CCACCACTTCGGTCTCTGTGATTTTGAGCACCTGGCCCTGGACGATTTCACCCGCGGTGATCGAGGGAGTGGATAAAGCCTCCATCCCCTCCATGAGACTTGCCACTTCGCTGGCTTCAGGATTCCTCGCTTGGGTATCCGTTAAATCGTTCTGGGCTCCGGGCTCAGTCCCTGCTTCTTGCAAACTGCTACCCTTTTCGTCAGCGGACATCCGCCGGCCTCCTCTCCAGATACCCGACGCAAGCCTACAAAGGAAACAGTATTCTACCGTTGCATCGAAAGGGAAGTCAATGCGAAGCAGCAACCCTAAGGCAGCGGACACCAAGTCCGACACTAGCTAGGAGTCTACTCGGCATGGAACTTATAGGCTGCCTGTTTGATGGCTTTGCGGTAGTCGTCACAGTTCATTTCAACCAGCTTGCACATTTCGTAGAGCCGCGACCGGAGAGTCACTCCCAATTGGTTCAAAGTGAATTCAACGCTGGGGACGACGTCACCCGATGGGGCGCGGACTTCACGATGACCTGTGGACTCACCGAAGGGAAGCGTTGTGGTGATGAGAGTGACCTTCTTGTGGTTGTAGCGTGAGTTGATAATGTGCTGCAAGGTCTCTTTCACCCAGTCACTGGGGTTCGAGGATGCCAGTTCATCCAACAACAGCACTTCCACATCCAGCACCGGCTGGAGAATTGAAAGCTCCGAGTTCTGGGAAACCGGGTTGTAACTGTCCCGAATAGCTTTCAGCAGGTCGTGGAAATCATAAAAGAGGCACTCCACGCCTTTGCGCAAAATCAACTCCCTCAGGACGGCGACGGCCAAGTGGGTCTTTCCTACGCCCGTGGGGCCGACAAAGAGCAGGCCAAAATCCGTCGGATATTCCTTGACAAAATTCTCGGCGTTCAGCTTCGCCCATCTCAGGTTCTGGCTATCCCTACGAATATCAAAATTCTCAAAGGCGCAGATCTCATATCTTTCTGGAATGTGCGCTTGGCGGAGCAGAAGCTCCGCGCGCTCCACGTCATAGCAGTCGCACCGGGTCACCCGCCGGACGCCGTCGATCTCAATTGGCTTCCAACCCGTTCCCTCGCATTGGGGGCAGTCTTTTCGAGGCATGTCCGATCCTGAAACTGCATTGTAATCCATGCCCGGCAGTGCGGAGGAGAAATAATACAGTTCAGGGGGTAGGAATATCCGCGGCCTGGGCTTTCCGATTCCTTCTACTTCGATGCTGTGCGGGTTCGTATCAAATAGGGCGGGGCGAGGCGCACCAAGGCGTTCTGGATGCCCTCCTGGTCCAGGGGTGGACGGTTCAAGATCACCTTCTGCACATACTCGACGAAAACCTGCATCTCCTCCTGCATCTTCTGCATGCGGTTGCGCATGTTCAGGATAATCTCAATTCCCGCCAGGTTGACCCCCAGGTCGCGCGCCAAGTTCAAGATGGTCTCCAGCCGTTCCAGGTCTTCATCACCATAGAGGCGGGTGTTGCCGTTGGTGCGTGAAGGCACCAGCAACCCTTCCCGCTCGTATAAACGCAGCGTTTGCGGGTGGATGTTGTACATCTCCGCCACCGCGCTGATCATGTACCCGGTCTTGCCACGAGTTTTTCTACCACGTGGACTCATTGTATAAGTTGAAGGTCGAGAGTCGAAGGTCGAGAGTAAACTCTCCTCTAACCTTCAGCCTTTAACCTTTACCCTTTAGCTGTGCTTCTTCAATTCTTGCCTCGGGTCTTCCGGGTTCAGGCGCGCGAGTTCGCGGAGAATTTCCCTGGTCCTTTCATCCGCCACTCGAGGAACTACAACCTGGACCTCCACGAACTGGTGCCCTCGCGCCTCGCTGCGAAGCGAGGGTGCGCCCTTGCCGCGCAGTCGTAGCTTCTGGCCGCTCTGCGTTCCGGGTGGAATCTTAATCGTGGAGGGCCCCACCAGGGTCGGCACTTCCACCTTCGCTCCCAGGGCCGCCTCCGATACGGTCACCGGGACTTTAACGTAAATGTTGTCGCCCTTGCGTTCGAAAATGGGATGCGGCTCGACCTCTGTGACAATGTACAAATCACCCGCAGGCCCTCCGTGGACGCCGGCATTTCCCTTTCCCGGCACGCGCACGCGAGAGCCGGTATCGACGCCGGGAGGTATGCGCACCTCGAAAGACTCGGGTTTCCGTACGAAACCCGATCCGCCGCAAGCCTGGCAGGGGCGCCGCTGGCGGCCCGTTCCGCCACACTGTGGGCACGTCACAGTGAATCGCATCGTGCCTGCTTGGCGTGTGCCCTTTCCCGTTCCGCCGCAAGCCGCGCAGGTGGTGGGAGCGCCTCCCGCAGATCCCGTTCCTTTGCAGGTCGGGCAGGTCTCCTGCCGCCCGATGGTTATCCGCACCTGCGTCCCACGAATGGCGTCCCAGAACCCAAGGTGCAGGTGATGTTCGAGGTCGCCTCCTTTTTGTGGGCCCTCAGCTTCTTCCTCTTCGTGCCCGCCCGAGCGATTGAATAACTGCGAGAAGATGTCCCGAAAGCCTCCGCCGAAGCCTCCGCGCTTTTCGGGTTCTGCATCGACGTTGTCGAAGTTCGAGAAATCAAAGCCCGAGAAATCGACTCCCGGAGCGCCAGCACCCGTTGAAGCGCCCGGCCCAGGGCCACCGGGAGGAATATTGTCGGAATAGAAACCGTATTGGTCATAAACCTGGCGCTTCTTGTCGTCACCCAGGATTTCGTAAGCCTGCGATAGTTCCTTGAACTTTTCTTCTGCCGTTTTGTTTCCCGGGTTGACGTCAGGATGATACTTGCGCGCCAAGCGCCGGTACGCCTTCCGAATTTCCGGGGGCTTGGCATCGCGGCTTACGCCCAAGATCGCGTAGTAATCTTTTTGTGTGCCAACGGGCATGGGATTAGCTGTCAGTTCCAACTAGGGGCTAGGGACTGGGGGCTGGGGTGAAGTCACGTTTGAACTCCTCCCAGGATCGGGTCTTACCGGACAACTGCTCTTGCCGGGCCTTACGGAGCCTGCGCAGCAAAGCGGGATTGTGCAGGATAAGAAAATCTTCAAAGGCGTCGTGCCATTCGCCACCTTCTGCATAATCGCGCTTCTCTTCAGGCAGTCGGATCATCGCGTGAGCCCAGCCCCTAGCCCCCAGTCCCTAGCCTTTCAGTTCTTCATCTTCTCCATAATCGGGCCCAGGTGGTCAGGGCACCGGGAGCGCAACCATTCCTGTAATTGGCGCTGGATCTCCCTGGCCACAGGAGTATCCATGATGGCCTGATCCAAACCTAGCTCCATGAATTGCCTCCAGTGGCATTGCGGGCATTCCACTCCCACCTGGGCTCGATGTTCCATAAGACCAGTTCACAGTCAACAGTCGACGGTCGACAGTAAGAACGGACGTGAGGCAGCCTCTCCGACTTTCATCCTTTTGCCCGTAGACTGTTGTCCTGACTCTCCTTCCGAGGGTTAGCTTTTCAACCTTAAACTGTGCCTCTCAGTATCCATCGCTTCCGATCACTTAGCTGTCGACTGTGGACTGTCGACTGTCGACTGCTTCCTCTCAGTTCTTCTTCTTGTCGTCGCTATCCACCACTTCTGCGTCGATCACTTCTCCATCGCCCTTTGATCCGCCCTGTGGACCGGCGCCGCCGCTGGTCGAGGTTGAAGCTCCGGGGGCGCTGCCAGGGGCCCCTTGCGCCGCGCGCGCGGTAGACGCCTGCTTGTACATCGCTTCTGCCAGCTTGTGCGAGGCTGACGTCAGTCGGTCCACGGCCGCGTTGATCTTCGACATGTCGCCTTCCTGGAGCGTTTTCTTGGCATCTTCCAGGGCGGATTCAATGTTCTTGGCGTCGCTTTCAGAAATCTTATCGCGGTTTTCCTTCAGCAGCTTCTCCACGGAGTACACCATTGAGTCGGCCTTGTTCTTGACTTCGATTTCTTCCTTGCGCCGCCGATCTTCATCCGCGTGCAGCTCGCCTTCCTTAGTCACCCGCTCCACTTCCTCCTTGCTGAGCCCGCTCGAAGAAGTGATGGTTATCTTCTGTTCCTGACCCGTGCCGAGGTCCTTGGCGGAAACGTTCAGAATGCCATTCGCGTCGATATCAAATGTCACCTCAATCTGCGGGATACCCCGCGGCGCAGGCGGAATTCCCACCAGGTGGAACTTGCCCAATGTCCGGTTGTCGCGCGCCATCGGGCGCTCGCCTTGCAGGACATGAATTTCAACCGAAGTCTGGCTGTCCGCCGCCGTGGAGAAGGTTTCATTCTTTTTGGTCGGAATCGTGGTGTTGCGTTGGATGAGCGGAGTCATCACGCCGCCCAGGGTTTCAACGCCCAGCGTCAGGGGAGTAACGTCCAGCAGCAGCAAGTCCTTCACTTCGCCGCCCAGCACGCCCGCCTGGACCGCCGCGCCCACCGCCACCACCTCGTCCGGGTTAACGCCTTTGTGCGGCTCCTTGCCATAGAAAATGTCCTTGACGATCTGCTGCACGCGCGGGATGCGCGTGGACCCGCCCACCAGCACCACCTCATCAATCTTGTCTGGAGTCAGAGAGGCGTCCGTAAGCGCCTGCTTCACCGGGCCCACGGAACGTTGGAAGATGTCTTCGCACATCTGTTCGAAGCGCCCCCGGCTCAACTTCAGGTTCAGGTGCTTTGGACCCGATGCATCCGCGGTGACGAACGGCAGATTGATGTCACTTTCAAGAACCGTGGAAAGTTCCATCTTGGCTTTCTCAGCGGCTTCCTTGAGGCGTTGCAGCGCCATGCGGTCCTTGGAAAGATCGATGCCCTGGTCCTTGCGGAACTCATCCACAATCCAATCCATGATGCGTTTGTCGATGTCGTCGCCACCCAGGTGCGTGTCGCCGTTCGTGGACTTCACCTCCACCACGCCCTCTCCAACCTCAAGGATTGAAATATCGAAGGTGCCGCCCCCGAAGTCGTAAACGGCTATTGTCTCGTCTCGCTTTTTGTCCAAGCCGTAGGCCAGCGCTGCCGCCGTGGGCTCATTTACGATGCGCAGGACTTCCAAGCCAGCAATCTTTCCGGAGTCCTTGGTGGCTTGACGCTGAGAGTCATTGAAATAAGCTGGGACGGTGATGACCGCCTGGGTCACCTTCTCGCCAAGGTATTGCTCAGCCGAATCCTTCATTTTCTGAAGGATCATGGCGGAGATTTCCGGAGGCGAGTATTCCTTACCCTGGGCGACCACCCGAACGTCACCATTGGGTCCTGACACAACCTTGTACGGGACGGTTTTGATTTCGCTCTGCACTTCATTGAACCGACGACCCATGAAACGCTTGATCGAATAAACAGTATTTTCGGGGTTGGTGACGGCCTGCCGCTTGGCCACTTGCCCAACCAGCCGTTCGCCGGACTTGGTAAACGCAACCACCGACGGGGTGGTGCGTCCCCCCTCAGGGTTAGTAATGACAACGGGATCCCCGCCTTCCATGACTGCGACCACGGAGTTGGTAGTCCCAAGGTCAATTCCGATTATCTTGCCCATATCCTGAATTCCTCCTCAGTGGATGAGTGCCCAACCAGGGTTCACTGCACATTCAACAGTTTAGATGGCAAAATCCATCCATTAGTTTCACCCTATAATGAAAGTTGAGTACGCGAATGTCAATGGAAATCTGCACTGCCTTTTCAAACCATTAAGAATAAACCACTTGCCTTAAAACTTGGAAAATCCCTCAAAAGGGGCTATTTGAAGTTAGCAGGGTTAAACAGCATTCTGGCTGTGAATAATCAGAC
>JBAVYG010000784.1:0-2560 GCA_049698675.1 Terriglobia bacterium | reverse complement strand
CCTCTAAGACTGGTAGTGGATCAATTTGATGTAGAGGCGGCTTTACGCCGCCATCTGGCGATCCCGCAGACGCGGGGTCGCCGCTACAGCATCAGTTTGACCCACTACCCCAAGATTTGCAGAAATCGTTTCGTCGGGGAAAGAAGTGCACCGTAGTGAAGGGTCAAAGGATGATCTAGTCTAGACGGCGGGCAGCGCATACATCTCGCCAGCGGCGACTTTGACGCAACCCTGCTCCCCTGACGGAAATCTGAACCCAAATTGGTAACTGGAGTTGTGGCCGTCCTGCACCGACGCGGTAGTGTTTCGATATTGGTCCGCGGCAATAGAAGTTTACAGTCGACGGTCAACAGTCAAGGCGTTCTCGATTCTTACTGTGAACTGTAAACTGTGGACTGTGAACTCCTCGCCCTGCGCCACATCGTCACATCCAGCGTCGAACATTCCTCGATGCTGAATTATTGCATGGCGCTCAGTAGCGGCGAGTTTACCTCGCCATTTCCTGGCGGCGAGTTTACCTCGCCATTTCCTGGCGGCGAGTTTACCTCGCCATTTCCTGGCGGCGAGTTTACCTCGCCACGTGGCGGCGTAAAGCCGCCGCTACATGAACCGGGCTACCGCTCGCTGCTTTTTTGCTCGTTTAACTGACCACTGACCACTGACGTCTGACCACTGCCTTTGAGATGTGGGCGAACAACGAAACCGGCGTGCTGTTCCCTGTCGATCGGATTGCCGAGACCTGCCGGTCACGTGGGGTGTTGTATCACTGCGATGCCGTGCAGGCGGCGGGCACTCGCCACCAGCCCGGTCGACGAAGGCCAGCGTACGGCTCCCACAAAATCTAGCTTGATACCGGAAGAGGTTTGGACTATAAATTGGACTCTAAAGATGTTGTCATGAATGGCTAACACATCGTTCGGCGACTCCCGAAAAGAAGCAGCATCGCGAGCACCCCTTCTCAAATGGCCGGGCGGCAAACGAAGGCTGGTGCAGCATATACTTCCGTTACTTCCCCAAGCATACAACAAGTACTATGAGCCCTTTTTGGGTGGGGGTGCCCTGTTTTTTGCGCTGCAACCTGAAGTGGCGTGCCTGTCCGACAAAAATCGAGAACTGATCTCGGCGTACAATCAAATCCGGAATGATCCTCAAGAAGTAATTAACTGCCTGCAAAAACTACCGAACAGCGAAAAGCAATATTACACGGTCCGGTCCGCATCTCCGGGATCCCTGGCAGAAAGGGCTGCGAGACTCATATATTTAAGTGCGCTTTCATTCAATGGTATTCACCGTGTGAACCGCAAAGGACAGTTCAATGTACCGTATGGGTACAAAACTCACATGACACCTTGCGTGCCGGAAAAAATTAACGCTGCGAGCGAGTGTCTAAGGAAGGCAACCATCGAGTGCAAGGACTTCGAGGCCGCAGTGAAATCAGCACAGAGGGGAGACTTAGTCTATTTAGATCCCCCTTACACACTGGCTCATGGCAACAACGGTTTCTTGAAATACAACGCGAAGATCTTCTCCTGGGACGATCAGAGGCGCCTCGCCAGAGTGGCGCATGCACTGGCCGACAACGGATGCTCGGTAGTCGTTAGTAATGCTAACCATCCTTCCATCCGCAAAATGTATCAAGATTTCGAAGTTCTCGAAATCAAAAGGCATTCGGTAATAGCCGCCTCGAGTGAGTTTCGACGCGCTATCACTGAGTGCGTTTTCTATAATAAGTGAACCAAAAATGCTAAATAATATACGTCCCATCGACGAACTCTCCGGGCTTGCCCGCGCTAGGGCGCGCGATCACGAAACCAAGACTGTAAATCCTGCGCTCGTTGAACAAATGGTCCAAGAAGGCTGGGTTGTTGCGAGAAGTAACAAGAAGTCTGTGAGGCTCCGTAGGCCAAAGGACCACGGCCCCTTGCTTGAGGACCGCGTTTGGACGCTCCTCCACAGAATGCGGTTTCCTCTGCTCTCCGGGAAGGGAGGGTCTGAGTTGGTTGTGAACCCCAAAGACCCAGATAGCCCGAAGTCCCAAATCGACGTCGTGGCAATGGACAATGAGGTGGCAGTTGCCATCGAGTGCAAATCGTGTGAAAAGCCTTCAAAAAGGCCGCAGTTCCAGCAAGATCTCGGCAAGCACGCCTTGATACGGGAGCGATTCACTAGCGCCGTCCGAACCCAGTTCGAGTCGCAGCACAAGCGACAGGCCGTCATCGCAATCGTTCTATGCAATATTTCACTATCAGATAACGATCGCTTGCGGGCGAGAGAAGCCAATGTCCTGATATTTGACGAACACGATTTAAGCTACTACGAGAGCCTCGTTTCGCATATCGGCCCGGCGGCGAAGTATCAGCTCCTCGCCGATATGCTTCCTGGGAAAACGGTTCCCGGGCTTGCCATCAGGGTCCCCGCAATCAAGGTAAAGATGGGGGGATTCAGATGCTATGCATTCTCGATTTCTCCCGAATACCTTTTAAAGATTTCATATGTGTCGCACCGATCCAAAGGCAAAGCATCTGATGTGAATACCTACCAGCGCATGCTGAAGAAGGCC
>JBAVYG010000783.1:0-3851 GCA_049698675.1 Terriglobia bacterium | reverse complement strand
CCGAATGCCCCGCTTCTGAGTGAGTGGGCATAATTCAGGAGGCAACGATGAGGAAAGAAATTTACCGGATTTTTGCCACTATGGCGGTGGCGCATCGGTTCTTCCTGCATGCGCGCACGATCAGTGGGAGGCAAGCCGCTCATCCGCATCGGAGGCTTTGCGCTGCGAAGTGCATAAATGGAGGTTTACGAATAGCGTTGTTCGGGATCCACACCGCGCCGTGGAAAAACCACCGTCCCTTGACTCCGGAAAGACAGATTCAAGTTCCCCCCATGGTCAGCCGATATAAATTGTGGATGGTTTGCCGCTCGTATTTGTGGCCGGATGCGGTCGAGAGCAGGGAACGCTCGTAGCAACGCTGAGGCCGGTCAATCCGAATGCCCCGCTTCTGAGTGAGTGGGCATAATTCAGGAGGCAACGATGAGGAAAGAAATTTACCGGATTTTTGCCACTATGGCGGTCGTTTTTTTAGTCGTGTCTGCGCTGTGGGCGGACGGCAAGAAACCCCGTTTTGAGGTGATTTCCACGGTCCCCACAGATCGCGCCAGAGGCGTGTCTATCGATCAGGTGGTCACGGTAACCTTCAATCAGGAGTTGGACTGTTCAACGCTTACCTATTTATCTTTTACCCTGACGAGCGACAGCGAGAGGCGGGATTCCGAGTGGTCGGAACATGCAAGAGATCAAGGAGCCGTACCAGGACTAGTCGGCTGCGTGGGGACGACGGCGACCTTTACACCGTCAAGCGATCTCGCAGCCAATACCACCTATACAGCGACGATTACAGACAGCGTGAAAGATGTGAACGGCCAAACACTCGAGTACCTCTTCTTCTTGCCTTTTACATGGTGCTTTAAAACAGGTTCGACCCTCGCGGCACCCATGGTGACCTCTGTAACCCCTCTCAATAATGCTATGGGTGTTCCGCTCAACACGAAAATCACCGCGACGTTCGACCAGGCGATGTACGGTGCAACGGTCATTGCCTCTTTTACGCTAACCGGACCTGGCGCAACCCCCGTACCCGGGGTAACCACCTACGACGCTATAAACAATATTGTAACTTTTACGCCCGCAAGCAATCTGGCATCCCCCCTTATCACATTTACTGCCACCATTTCAACCGAGGCCACAAACCTGTCGGGCATTGCAATGCTAAGTAACTTTGTATGGACATTTAAAACCGGTGGGTCCACAGACATCACCCCGCCCACGGTGATTTCCACGATTCCTCTGAATGGCGCCACCGATGTGCTCCGCAACCAGAAGATCACCGCAACCTTCAGTGAGGTGATGCTCGCTTCAACGATCACATCGCCCGCAACAACCTTTACCCTACAGGAACATGAAGGGCTAACGCTTGTATCAGTAGCAGGCGGGGTGACCTACGCTGGCACAAGTGCAACCTTTGCGCCAACCTCCAATCTCGCATCCAATACGACTTACACTGCCACGATTCTAACCGGGGTAACCGACTTGGCGGGCAATCATTTGGCAAGTAATTATGTTTGGACCTTTAAGACCGGTTCGGCGCTGGACACCACCCCGCCCACAGTGGTTTCCACGAACCCTGTGAATGGTGCCACATTGGTGTGTATCAACGCGCCCATCACCGCAACCTTCAGTAAGCCGATGGACACTGAAACGATCAACACAGGGACCTTCACGGTGGCTGGACCCTCCCCCTCCATTACGCTCGTCACTGGAACAGTCTCCCTAGACCTAACAGGCTTAATCGCAACCTTCACACCCCTGAGCCCTCTCACAGCCGGCACCTACACTGCCACGATCAAGACCGGGGTCACCGACCTGGCAGGCAATGCACTGGGAAGTCCCGAAACATGGAGCTTCACAACAACGTCGTCGGGATGTAAAACGGCCGTAACGCTTGCAACAGCGGGGCTATTCGGGGCTTTTGGGGGTTACGCCGGGACCACCAACCAGGGAATTCATACCGTGATCAATGGGGATATTGCGACCACGGCTGTTTCGACCAAGGTGACTGGATTCCACGATACGGCAGGAAATATATATACGCAGACGCCACTTAATATCGGAACAGTGAACGGGACGATAGACACGTGCCCCCCTCCCCCTGGTGGAACGGGTACTGAAGGAAATGCTACGACATGCGCGATCGCAACTCAGGCCTTAGCCGACGCGCGCACCGCGTATAACGCCCTCAAGGCACTACCACCAGGTTCAGATCCAAGCTCCTCCGGCAACCTCGGCGGGATCGCCCCTCTCGGTCCTGGCACCTATACCTCCGCCTCGGGCGCGTTTTCGATAACGGGATCGGATCTCACGCTCACCGGCACTGCCACTGATGTCTGGGTCTTCCAGATGGGGAGCTCACTCACCGTGGGTAGCGCGGGGTTCCCCCGCAGCGTGATCCTGTCCGGCGCCGCCTTGGCCAAGAACGTCTTTTGGCAGGTCGGCAGCGCCGCGACGATCAACGGGGCTGGGGGCGGTACCATGGTGGGAACCATAATCGCTTATGCAGGAGTCACATTCTCTACTGCCGGCAACGCCACGCTTACGACGCTGGATGGGAGAGCGTTGAGCCTAACCGGATCGGTCACCATGGTAAACACCGTCATTAACGTGCCTGCCCCGTAAGGCGCGAGGCATTCGGTGTGAAAGTAGAAGGAGAGGGGTGATCGATGGCTGAGAAGCGGGGCTTTTTATGCCCCGCTTCTCAGCGAGTAGGCATAATTCAGGAGGGGAAGCGCTCGCGGGGCCGTAAATTGTTCGGGGTTCCCGGTTAGATGTTTCGGGTCTTGGTGACCAACCTGGAGGACCCGCCGGAAGAGATCTGGCGCGACTACAACCAGCGGGTCTCGCGAGGCGGGATTGAGCAGCGGATTGAGGAGTTGAAGTCGGACTTGGCCGCTGATGATTTCTGCCTGAAGGAGTTCTCCCCACCGAGGCAGCCTTCCTGACAACTGGGCTGGCACGCGAATTACACCAAGCTATAACGGGGGCGCGGGCGAAGTTGCGCCTGGTGGCGCATCAGTTCTTCCTATATGGGTGCACGATCAGAGGCCGGTAAGCCACCTATCCGCAAGGGACACACCCACCACGCCGCGCCCTTGCCAAACCCCTGGGCTGCCTTAGCAATCCAGGGATGCGCCAGCCACGAATCGCGCTCCCGCCCTGAACCAAGACCACCCTCACCCTACGCGATTGAGGTGAAAATTGGTGATGTAATGCATGAGTCCAAAGGTATTCAGGAGCCACACGACTACACAAATGACCACGAGAGCGTTCAGGATCGACTTGATGGAGCCCGCCATCGGAATGAAACTGTTGACGAGCCAGAGAAGAACCCCAACCACGATCAGGACAATTACGATTTGCATTAAAGGCATGATCTAATCCTCCTAGTTTTGCTTTCTGAGGCGGGCCCAGCGCTCTGCTCCCCGTTTTCCATTGTTGAATATCGCCAGCGGCTTCTCCGTCACGGCCGAAACGATGCAGTCCCCTACAACGAGGGGGAAGCCCAGGCACTTGGCCTGGTCAGCGAGGATCTCGGCACGAATGGCACCAACCCGGAGGAAAAGCCACAGGTCGACCTGAGAGGTCTCGAGGTTCGACAAATCATAGTCAGGAGTCATTTCTCCCCTCGCGCATCTGCCCGTTAATTGTTATCTTGGGCGGCCATGTAGCCACACTCTAACTCTCGGTTTCAGATGGAACCTCACCCGGACAGATGCAATCCGCCGAACAGGTACAAGAGCACCAGAACGATCAGGACCACCCCGACGATCCCGATGCCTCCGCCCGAACCCCATCTCCGATATCCGTAATAGCCTCCGCCGCCGCCAAACACGAGCAGCAAAACCACAATC
>JBAVYG010000782.1:0-3170 GCA_049698675.1 Terriglobia bacterium | reverse complement strand
GTCAATCAGTAGTAACGGGAAATGACATGGAAGAAGCACTCCGGAAGCTTCTGGCCTATTTGCGGTCGAGCGATTGGGCCGGCTACGATCCTTACGATGCTCTAAACAGTAGGCTCCTCACGGCCCTGCCATTCCTGAACGCCAGAGTTCCTCGACTCGTTCTTACCCAGGGTTTGAAGCGGAGTCCGATCAGCGTCCGCCGTCTGATGGTTATTCCGAAGACACAGAATCCCAAAGCTATCGCGCTGTTCCTCTCGGCCTTCCTGTTTCGAATTCTCACCAACGAAATACCCCATTGGCGGCTCTAAATTGACCACTCTCCGGAGAGGCAAAACCAGCCCGTCCCGTGGCCTGTGGAAGCACTTCGTAGCGCAAACCCGAATGACAATTGCGGTCAGCGGCGGTCATGCGTATGTTATCGGTCGGACAGGAACTCGATAATGGCGATTCCAGCTTAGTACTTAGGTACCGTTGCGCTGGGGTTTGGTAGGGGTATCATTTTCAAGAATTGCCTGGTTGTGGGTATAGGTTGTTGTGCGACGAGGTCGTCATGGTAGGACGTTTGGCTCAGGTCCCGATACTTGACACAGCGGCCATGCTCTGTATATTATCTGCTGGACTTGCCTGTGTATGTCGCAGATAGGGTGCCGCAGGAAGTCAACAGGCTAGTTGGGAAGGAGTCGCGATGAGATTGCTACCGAAGGGTTTGCTTTTGGCAATAACTCTCGCAGGTTTGGTATTGGGATACGCTATGCCTGCTGCGGGCAGCGCCGCCAACATTTACATCGCCCAGAGCGCAGTTGGGGCCGCCGACGGCGCGGATTGCAACGACGCCTACGCGTACACCTTCTTTAACACGGCCAGCAATTGGGGAAGTGGATCCACACAAATAGGTCCTGGAACCACCGTGCATCTCTGTGGAACCATCACCGTGCCCCTCAACAACAGTGGATTGATCGTCCAGGGCAGCGGCACGAGCAGCAGTCCGATCACGATCAAGTTTGAGACCGGCGCAATTCTCCAATCCGCTGCCTTCAACGGGTGCGCTAACGGCCCGGTGGGTGGGTCATTCAGTGCGGGCGGTGGAATCGAGATCGATGGTTACAACTACATCATCGTGGATGGTGGGACGAACGGAATCATCCAAAATACAGCCAATGGAACGGGCTTGGCGAACAGCCAGTGCAGCTTGGGGATCGAGGACAAAGGCGACTACAACATCATCCGCAACCTGACGATCACCAATATCTACGTGAATCAGGGGTCAGGCAGTGGCGCAACAGACACGGCGGGCGGCTCGACGGCCGATATCTATGAGAACGGCGCGGTCAATTTCATGCAGATTTGCAACAACTATTTCGGTCAAGCCCACACCGGAGCGGAGATGCACACGGCGGGTGCCAGCACAACTCCGGGCACGACGTTCCCCGCCTGCTCCTCCAACGCCTTCACGAGCAACTCCTTAAACTTCTTCGGCAATACCGTTTACGATCATGGTTGGTCAATTCTTGCTCAGGGTACCGGGGCACCGAACTACTACAATAACAACATCTCTTACTGGACGGATTGGTTTTATCCAAGCGACTATCACCAAGACGGCATCATGTCCTTCAATGGAACTGCGGCCACGCTCTTCCTGCAAATCTTCAACAACTATTTTCACGGAGACATAGGGGGCGCCAGTCCCAGTGGTATGCTGTACCTAGCTGAGACTGATTTAGCCGATGGGAGCGGCCAGTCGGCCAACGTGTTTAATAACGTGTTTTATGGCACCGGCGGCTCAGTCACCTGTTGTATGCTTGTCGCCGCCGACCAGACTCACAGCAATCCCAAAGGCCCCTACGGATTCTATAACAATACCTTCGTTAATTCCGAGTATATGTACGAGCTTTATGACAACCAAATCTCTCCCGTGACCGCCTGGGAGAATAACATTTTTTATGTAGAACCCTCTTCATGGATTTACCAAAAACAGAACGGCTCGCCGTACAGTTTTGCCAGTGCAACTTTTCAGGGTAATGACTACTTTGGTGGCCGGTCAAGTGGCACTCAAAGCCAAGCCTTTCAGCTATACCTTGGCTCCAGCGTCGATTTCTCGACCTGGAAGAGCGATTGTGTCTCTGGAGGCGGGACGGGTTGCGACTCGGCATCAGTTACAACAGACCCGAAGCTGGCTGGGGAATCCAGCTTTGCGAGCGGCGGAACTTTGACCACGGCGGGCTTCCGTCTGCAAGCGGGGTCTCCGGCCATTGGCCTGGGAACGAATCTGACATCCTTGTGTTCAAGCATTCCGGCGCTCTGCTATGACGCGGCTGGGAACCAAAGGCCAACAACTGGCGCATGGGACGCTGGAGCGTACGAGTACCAGGCTACAGCTACAGGTCCGACTCCGCCGACCGTCGCACCCCCCGTCGCGCACTAGAATGAGCCCCCGGAATCTTTCGAGCCAGTCGGTACTACCGTCCAAATAGAACGATTGCTGTGCCGGTTCGGCTGTGTGGGCCACACTGATGCCTCTGGACAAACCCGACAGCCCGTGCCTCTAATCACATATCGGCACCGCCAGCACTTCCTTCGGCCAACTGCCGTTGACTAGCCCCCGATCCAACCACAAAGGAGCGCCTTGAAAATTCTCGTCGCCATTGCCAGCCATGGCACCCGAAACGACCACTACTTGCTCCAGCTCGTACAAGAGTATCACTCCATGTCTTTCGACGTGGACATCGTGGTGCTCTCAAATATTCCGAAGAATGTGGCCTCGAGAGTGGAAGTCTGCGTGGTCGATCTGCGTGGCAAGAATCCCTGGTCCCTTCCCTTTTCCCACAAGCGGATTCTGGGCGACCGGCTGAACGACTACGATCTCTTCATCTATTCCGAAGACGATATTCTGATCCGGGAGAAGAACCTTCGGGCCTTCCTGGAAGTTTCCGCGGTTCTGCCCGAGGACGAATTGCCGGGTTTCCTTCGCTATGAAAAGAGTGCGGATGGCAATATCAACTATCCCGATGTGCACTTCCATTTTCACTGGGATCCTGCGTCCGTTCGTTCGCGTGGCCCCTATACGTTGGCCTTCTTCACCAACGAACATGCGGCTTGCTACGTCTTGACGCAAGAGCAGCTCCGCCGCGCCATCAAGTCCGGCGGCTACCTGGTTGATGCTCATGAGGGAC
>JBAVYG010000781.1:0-1999 GCA_049698675.1 Terriglobia bacterium | reverse complement strand
ACTTCGAGCCATTCCGCATCGACGCGAATGGAGAGGCGCGGCAAAGCCAGGCGCCGGCCAGGAGGCAAGGCTGCAAGGCTGGCGGCGAGAGCGGCTTCGTCCTCAATCAGGCGTGGGAGCGGCAGAGTACCGAGGGCGTCCGGGGCGGGCTTGCGGGCATCGCTGGCGGCGGCATGGGTTACTCCCGCAGCCTCCGGCGCCGGCTTCGGGTCATGGGAGACAACCTGACTTGGTGGAGGTCGGAAGCTGAGTTGTAACTTCGGCAACACCACCGCAGGGGGGTCAACTGGAGCGGCGGCTTCGGCGGGTGGGTCCGCAACTGGCAGCGGATGCGACTCTTGGGCTGGCGGGTCCGGATCGGAATGAGGCGTTGCGCTCCCGGGGGATTCGAGGGGCGGTGGGTTGGCGGGCAACCAGAGCGCCCCGCGCGCCATAACGATTTCTGAGATCATCTCCGCGCGCGCAGGAGAAGCCACGCTCGAAGGGCGCGCCAGAACAACGGCCAGAACCACAAGCGCGCTCGAAAATCCGAAGGAGAGGGCGAGCGCTCCGGGATGTGGCGCGCCCGCATCGAGCAGTACAAATTCAGGGGCGTCGCTCGAAGCAGAGTTGGGGTCGGCCATGGCGTATGGCACATCTGCCCAGGTTTCAGCTTGGGTAACGGGAAAAGTAGCCGGCATAGCTGTCCACCGAGCTTGCATACCAGTTGATGTAGGCCCACAGGTCTTGAGAGTAACTGCGGTCGAAGACTTTGGGGCCAGCGACGTATTTAGCGGCGGCGCGCGCCCAACTGCCTTCTTCCTGGTAGTAGCGGGCGAGCAGCCGGGTGCCCAGCCAGGCGTTGAATTCCGGCTCCTTCAGACGCTGGGGCGGCCAGCCTTCAAGGCGACAACGCGCCGGCAGAATCTGGAACATCCCCACTTCGCCGGCGGCCCCGCGGGGCGGATAGGTCCGCAAGCGGGACTCGATCCATGCCACGCCTAGGGCCAGTGGCACCGGCGTACCATTAGCCTTGGCGTATTGGACCACGCGCCGGTAGGCTGCTCGGTCAACCGTTGCGTTCGCGAATCGAGACCCCCTCACCCGGCCCGCCCCGGCTGAGGAAAACGCGGGCGGCGGGCCACCCTCCCCGATTTCTGGGGTCCGATGGACCCCACCGGGGTCCAGAAATCGGACTCCCCCAAGGGGGAGAGGGGAGGGTTGATCCGAGAGGCTGCCGCGATGCCTGCCCAAGGATGCTTGCGGGGGCTCAGTGTTTGCCGGAGGGGATTCATTAGGCTCCTGGTTGGCCGGCGGGTTGGGGGGTTCGCCGGAAGCATCATGGAACCGGTGCCAACCCGGGCCCGACGATGGGGGGTTCTCTTCATCCCGCAGGCCAGCGCGCACCTGCTCGACCGTTCGGCGCAGTTCATCGTAGAAGGCGCTACGCGCGCCGGCATCGTCGCGCAGGCGGCTGAACTCGTCCCGGATGCGCTGGGCCTCAGGATCGGGAGGGTTTGAGTCGTCGTACAGGCTGGCGTTTGGCGTGGGCGTGAGCTCATGGGCAGCCGCGGGAGTGCGTCTTGTAGCGAAACCCGAACCGGCAGGAGTTACAGCCCGCGGCTTCGTAACCGTCGGCTTTTTCCCTTCCACCTGCGCTCCGAGGAGGGGCGACTTGGCGGGCGGTGGCGCCTCGGAAGGCGGCCGCACAACTTCGGTTTGGGGCGGCGTTGAAGCTGGCCCGGAAGGCCAGGCGGGCTTCGTCGAGTCGGGGCGCCTGGAAAGCGCGGGGGGAGGCAAGTTCGACCCCTCCTGCGGCGCGCCGAGTGGCGCCGCGATCCCCAGGAGATACAACCCTGCTACGGCGAAGGCCAGACAAGTGGATGCGTCGATGCGTCTCACGCGAGTCATACCTCCTCCTTCGACCGGGCAGAATTAGCCATCAGCTATCAGCCGTCAGCGGTCAGCGATCAGCTATCAGCCGTCAGCAATCAGCAAGAACATTGCAGTGTGGTTGGGC
>JBAVYG010000780.1:0-2695 GCA_049698675.1 Terriglobia bacterium | reverse complement strand
CGCAATACCTGCCTGTCACTGAGATGGGCTTGACCGACGGCTTGACTGGGGAATTCGACATGTGCTTGGGGTCGGAGGTACTGCAACGTTTTGACGCCATCGGCCGACGACGATATGTTTCATCTTTCGCCAACTTGGCACCGATGCTCGCTTTGTTCGTGCCCAACGGGGATAATTCCAGCCACAGGGTCATCAGTGGCCTTTCGGGCTTAAGCCTGACCGAGCTGCGGGCACTGATCGAGCTGGCGCGAGTATCAGCCACTTGCGGGTACGTAGACATGCCGCCGTTTCCGCCGGGCCTGACCCGCTCCGCCGCGCAGCGCGAACGAGCAGCGAGCGGGAAACTCGAAGGACTCACCATGTGGGCACTAGGTTGCTATGCGCGCGTTGAAACGTATTTTCCCTCTCGGTGGCGAAGGCTTCACTCGCATATAGCCTACGCATTCGTCTACCGGCCAGTGACGATTGATCAGCAGGCTAAGGGAGGCTAACCGGATGCGCGTGTTTATCACCGGCGCCACTGGCTTCCTCGGGGGAGTTCTGGTGCGTGCATTGGCGCGGGAGGGTGGCGAAGTTCCCGCCCTTGCGCGGCCAACCGCCGACCGCAGGGCGCTGGATGGCGTAGCTATCACCTGGCACGAACTCGGCTTTGGAAAGCTTTATGCGAAATGGCTTGATCTTGGCATGTGGAGCAATCTCGCTCGTCCAGATCTGCGCCTGAGCTTCAATCTCATAATACATCCGTGTATTTATGAAGGAACAGCACTTAGGAAGGCGAGCACATGAATGAACACCTTGCGTCCGGCCCAGCAAGGCCAGCGGTGACGGTGGTAATTCCCACCTTCAACCGCGCCGCGATAGTTGTCCGGGCAATTCGGAGCGTCATGCGTCAGACCTGCCAGGATTGGGAACTCATCGTGGTCGATGACGGCTCTACTGATGGGACTGAGCAAGCGGTGAAAGGCCTTTCAGATAACCGGATCAAGTACATCCGCCACGACCGAAACCGTCTCGCGGGTGCGGCACGAAACACCGGCATTCGCTATGCTCAAGGAGAATATGTCGCATTTCTGGATTCGGATGATGAATGGCCGCCGGAGAAGCTCCAAAAAGAGCTGGAAGTCTTTCGGAACTCTGACCCAGCGGTGGGGCTTGTTTACACGGGCAAGATGATCCTGGACGAGACAGGCAGAGTTCTGGAAATACGTATGGCCACGAAGTCCGGATGGGTATTTGATGCGCTGCTGGATTCGAACTTTATCGGGTCTTCGTCACTGGTAACTGTAAAGAAGCAAGCTCTGGAGAGGGTCGGAGGGTTCGATGAAACGCTTGTATCCCACCAGGATTGGGACCTTTGCCTGAGAGTGGCAAGAGTCTCTAGAATAGCCTCTGTTCCCAACTGCCTGGTCAAGCGACACTTGGGCTCCGATCAGATCTCAGGGAGCCTGCGGAGGATCTGCGAGGGCAGGGAGCGAATCTTACAGAAGTATCGCAGTGAGATGAAGCCTCGCACACTGGCATTACACCTTTCTCGCGCCGCGCTCTTGCTCTTCAACTACGATCCTCGCCGGGCGCGCGCGCTGGCTTGGGAAGGACTCCGGCTTCGGCCGGTGCAGCCCTTGCTTGCTGCTGGTGTGGCGGCTTCTATTCTTGGGACGGGCTCCTACCGCTGGCTGTTTAAGAAGCTGACCAAGTGGCGACAAGGACACTACATAGGCCGGGCGAGGATATAGAATCGACCACGGGGGCAGGAGGCGCGGTGGCAAGGCAGAGCAACCCGCGTCCTTTATATTGCAAGCAAAAGAACGGCAGCCATGATCAAAAATATTGTAGGAAAAGTCTACAGATCAGTCATTGACAGGCTTCCAGACTACACGGCCGTCAACCTGATGTATTTTCGCACCTTTCAAAGACTGCCCAATCTAAGGAATCCAAGGACATTCAATGAAAAAATTGCTTGGCGAAAACTGTACCAGCATAACCCACAATTCACTATCCTTGCCGATAAAGTCGCGGTTAAGGCAGAAATTGCAAGACTTATAGGCGAGCAACACATCATAGAAACCTTATGGGTAGGGGACAATCCAGAAGATATTCCCTTTGATGCTCTTAAGCCGCCCTACGTGATCAAGGTCAATCACAGTAGTGGCGGAAACGTATTCATCCGCACAGCACAAGACATCAAGAGGGATAAGATTGTAGCATCTATGCGCGAACAACTTGGATTCTCGCATGGGAACATGTTTCGAGAATGGGGCTATTTAGGAATTCCCCATAAGGTGCTGGTTGAGCGCATGGTCGAAATGCCAGATGATGACGCTCCGGAAGACTACAAATTCTTTGCCTATCATGGACGTGTCCATTTCATTGAGGTTGATTGCGACCGGTTCAAGGGGCACAAACGAAACTTATATGATCGTGAATGGAATCTTCTTCCTGTGAGGTTGGAATACCCCCCAATATCAGAAGCTATTTCCAAGCTTGTGAACCTGGGTGAAATGATCAATCTGGCTGAGGCAATTGGCGCGCAATTCGACTTTGTTCGGGTGGACTTATACTCGCCACCTCAAGGCATCTTATTTGGAGAAGTTACCTTCTACCCTAACGCAGGGCTCCAGGCGTTTACTCCAAAAGAATGGGATATTAGGTTTGGAGAGCCTTGGAAGATTTGACGGCATATCATGGCTAAGTCTCC
>JBAVYG010000779.1:0-1868 GCA_049698675.1 Terriglobia bacterium | reverse complement strand
GAGATAAACTCGCCGCTACAGCATCAAATTGACCCACTACCCCTCGCTGCGATTGCTTGACCGCACTCAACTGCAAGCTCTGAGCTGTCGGCTGCCAGCCCTACAAATCAGGTCCGCGCCACGCTTGCTCCTATACGAGGTGAATATGAGAAGAACCCTTCTCTCGCTTTTGGTTGTGATGGTGCTGGCGGGGATTCCCCAGAAAGTTGCCGGGCAAGATTTCGTCACTACGGCCATGTCCGGGCTCCCTACCCAGACCTTGCGCGTAGAATATTCCAGTCCTTCCAAGCTGCGCGCGGTCCCTAATTACCAAAGCCTAAGGGGAAGATTCTTAGGGCCGCGCTTGCAGCAGCTTGGGTCGGCGTTGGACCAGATCGGAATCAGCGAGGACGACATCGAGAACTTGATGATTGGATGGGAGCCTGGCCATAAGGAAATGGATCTTTACGGTTACGCCTCCGGCCATTTTCACAAGGCGCAGGTTGCCAACCGCGCTGCCGCGCAAAGCTTTACCCCGACCCCGATTTCCGGACAACAGGCGTATTGCTTGTCGGCGGGAGTGACGGGAACCTGCGTCGTCATTCTGGAGGATTCCCTCGGGGCTTTCGGGCCGCTCTCGTCCTTGACGACGTTGCTGGAGGCGCACGCAGGACAGGCGCCAAACCTGAATTCGGACCAACGTTTCACCAGCCTGATCGGCGACGTCAATAAGAACGCTTCCATTTGGGGAATCGCCTTGGGCGGAGCCGTGGGCGATTGGTTCGGCGCATGGCTATCAAGCCAAAACAATTTAAAGTCGGATTGGGGGCAGGTGTTCCAGAAAGTGGATTCCCTGACCTACTCCATCGATGCGGCGGACAAGGTGAACATGGATATCAAACTCAACTGCGCGACGCCGGCGGACGCGGCCACGCTTCGGCAGGTTTTGGAAGGCGTTAAGATGGCTCAACAGCTTGCTTGGCAGGTACAGAATCCCGGTCACGCGAACCCTTACACCGCCATGAATGTTGACGCACATGACACGCAGATTGGCCTCAAAATCACTATGGATTATTCGGCGTTGACACTTGCGAGCGGCGTTGGCGCTCCGCAGAATTAAGTTTTGATTTAAGGCTTACTGGTTAACGCTGCATTGCCAGTGCGCGGCGCCAGCCCGCACAGAAAGCAGTTAGCCACGACTCTCTAATTGGAGGGAATTCTTGCGCTTGTTTTGCGCAGCCGGTCTGCGAGAACCTTCATCACCGCGATCCCGAAGAGCGGAGTCTCTTGCACCATATACTCAAACCGACGCCGATCGACTGCCACCAGCCGACAGTCGGTCCTCGCAACGACCGTTGCGCTGCGCGGCTCGTCATCGATGAGCGTCAACTCACCGACAATGTGAGGAATCCCAGGCCATACTGCCGCACTGCGGGCGCGGCGGCGAAGGCAATCCGTAAGACAATAAAGACAACCGCGAGGACTGACAGCCACGCGAACGAGTAACATTGACCGCGAAAGGCCGAGTCACTGGCTCGCTGCAAACCCGTTGGTGCTTGCGATATCGCCTTTGCTTCCGCCACGATTCACCTGCGTATCGGACCCAACATGTTGAGGTTGTGAGCTTCTAATGATCTTCGGGCTGCTATGAGAGAGGGGAATAGTCTGGAAATTGATCTCCCTTGATCTGGACGGATGCGGTTTAGAGTGAGGGAGTTAGCGAGGCGAGGGGCGGGCGGGGTGGGTGAATAGATTAGAAAAGCGTATCCGTCCGGTGAACCCATCTTCCGCGGTTGAAGTTCTCGCCTGATACTCCCCCGTAAGGTGATCTCCAGGACGTGCGCCAAGTGCGCATGTATTAACCGAAGTCGGAGGTGGGGGATGAGCAC
>JBAVYG010000778.1:0-6131 GCA_049698675.1 Terriglobia bacterium | reverse complement strand
AGGAGTTTCTCAGAGTAGGCCAGGGCTTGTTCCGCTACACGGACGTTTTCCTTATAAGACAGGTAATCCCAGTAAAGATTCAAAACCTGAGCGACCGTCATAATCACCTGTTGACGGAAAACACTGCTTGATATCTTCAGGTCATTTTGTGCGATGCGAATAAACTTGGCATTAGCTCGATAGCCGAATCCGTTCAGTAGTTGCTGGTCGAAGCCCACAGTCAGGCTTGTAGGGACAACGGGGTTGAACAGTTCTGTGACGGAAGTTGTGGATTGGCGGTAGCCGCTCACTGCCACTGCGTAGCTGGTACCAGTCAGAAAACCCTGGCCAAAGTAGGCGACACCGTTGGTGGTTTGAGTGGTGACCACGGGAGCCCCGCTGACTAGCGTGTAATTGAGGGGGGAGGTTCTGCGGTCCCATCCGAATTGGGCCCCTGCCACTGGATCGCAGCAGCCGATTACGCCGACGTTCGTAGCGCCGCCACTGCCCGTTACTGTGCTGGCGCTAGCCGTGCTGCTGCTACTGATACTACTGATGCCGCCGCCGATCGCTCCTGAGAACAGCGCCGAGGAGGAGAATGCGCCTGGAACCCCGCGGGTTGCGCCGCCGCTCTTCGCCCGCAGGAGGTCCGTCTGCGCAAAACCCAGGTTATAGCGCGCCACGGAGATGTCGAGGTTGTTCTCGAGCGCCAGGGCAAGGACGTCCTCAATGGAAAGGCGCAACTTCCCCCCGCTGATCAGCGAGTGGACCCGCTCCGAGTTGCTCATCCTTGGCTGGGGAACATAAGGCGAGGTATAAGGGCTCCAGACACTCGGAAACCAACCTGTGTTTCCAAATTCCATGGTTGCCGGGTTGGCGGTTCTGGTCGCTTGGGCATGCATGCTCTGGGCGATGAGAAGCGAGCCCAGCGCTAAGATGAAGGCAGACCAACGTGCGCTCCTGAGTTTCATCGAGAGTTCTTCTCCCTACAGATGGGATTCCTTGAAATCACGGGCATAGAACCGTACTTACGCAATTGTTGGACGTGGAGTTTCATAAAAGGTCATCAGATGTCCTGGATCGTCGGTCCTGACCAGGATGAAATCCGGAGGCTAGCCCGGGGAGCGAACCCGGTCGGCGCCAAGCCAAAGACCTCCGTGGACCAACTGGTCTGGTTTCCCTGACACGCGGTCAAGGCCTGTCCGCTGCCCCCAACCCCTGAGCGCGCATGAAAGGAGAGCCTTCCCGAGAAGCCAACTCTCACGCCTAAAAGCACAGGCTCACAATGAGGTCTGTACTTAGATAACAACAACACACGATTCTAACATCCACTGCCGCAACTGACAATCGTGAGCAAGTGTTGGAGACTTCCCCTGGTGGGTTTGCAAATTTGCAATACGATGGTATTGTCGTTTGAGATGGTGATCCGCAGTTTTGAAGAACTTCGGGAACGCGCCAAAGGCCTCGGTCCGCGGCGCGTCGTCTTAGTTTCGGCGGACGATGAAGTGGCGTTGACCGCGGCGGCGGAAGCATTGCGCCTGGGCATCGCCATACCGGTGCTGGCCGGCGATCTCAGGAAAATTCACGAAATCGCGGAAGCGCTGGGACTCAGCGGGCTGATCGAGCGCGCGGAGTTCGTGGACGCGCCAAACGACGCCGCGGCGGCCGCCGTCCGCCTGGTGCGGGCGGGGGGAGCGGAAATTCTGCTGAAGGGGCATCTGCGCACCGACGAACTGCTGCGCGCCGTGCTTCACAAACAGGACGGTCTGCGCACGGGCCGCCTGCTGAGCGACGTGCTGCTGTTCCAATACGGGAACGGCGAGCGCCGCTTGGTGGGCCTGACCGACGGCGGGCTGAACGTGGCTCCCAAACTGGAACAGAAGATCCAGATTGTTGAGAATGCCATCGAGGTGATGCGCAGCCTCGGAATCGCGCGGCCGAGAATCGCCATCATGAGTGCCACCGAAGTGGTATCCGACGCGGTGCCCTCAACCAGAGACGCGCAGGCCCTGACCGCGATGGGCGCGGAGGGAGCATTCGGGGACGCGGAGGTCTATGGTCCGCTGGCCGTGGACAACGCGCTGCTGGAGTCGGCGGCGGCGGCGAAGGGAATCTGCAACCCCGTGGCGGGCCGCGCGGACTGTCTGGTGGCGCCGAACATCGAGGCAGCCAACATGTTCGGCAAGGCGGCGAAGTACCTGGGAGGCTCGGCCTGCGCGCACGTCGTGGTGGGGGCGAAGGCGCCGATCCTGATTCCCTCGCGCGTGGAAAGCGCGGAAGACAAGCTGAACGCCATCGCCCTGGGGGTGATCTTTGCCGCCCGTTGAGTATCGGATACTGGCGATCAATCCCGGATCGACTTCCACCAAGTTCGGCGTATTCGCCGGCTCCCAGGCCGTGCTGGTGCGAAACCTGCGGCACTCCGAAGGGGAGATGGCGCCGTTCCGCGGCAGGCCGGTACTCGACCAGGAGGAGTTCCGGCGTGAGGCGGTGGAGCGTGAGCTCGTCGCGGCCGGCGAGGATCCGTCCGGCTTCGATGCGGTGGCGGGACGAGGAGGGCTGCTGGGACCGGTGCGCAGCGGGACGTATCGGGTGAACCAGGCGATGCTCGATCACTTGCGGGAGGCCCGCCGGGGAGAGCACGCTTCGAACCTGGGAGCCTTTCTGGCGCGGGCCATGGCCGCGCAGGCGGGCGTGGGCGCGTTCATCGTCGATCCGGTCAGCGTGGAGGAATGGCCGGAGCATGCGCGGCTGTCGGGGCTTGCGTCTATCGAGCGCCAGTGCTTCTCGCACGCCCTGAACACCAAGGCAGTTGCCAAGAGGTATGCACGGGAGGCCGGCCGTTCCTATGAGCAGTTGCGCCTGATCGTCGCGCACCTGGGAAGCGGAATATCCATTTCGGCGCACGAGGGGGGCCGGATGATCGATGTCGCCAGCGGGGTCAGCGAGGGGCCGTTTTCGGCGGAACGCGCCGGCATGCTGCCGACCATCGAGCTGATGCACCTCTGTTTCAGCGGTAGGTATACGTATCAGCAGATTGAAGGTCTGCTGTGGAGCGGGAGCGGATTCTACTCGTACCTCGGCACCAAGGACCTGGCGGAAGTGGAACGGCGGATCGACAAGGGCGACGGGCGTGCGCGGCTGGTGTTCGAGGCCATGGCGTACCAGATTGCGAAGGAGATCGGCGCTATGGCCACGGTGCTGCTGGGCCGCGTGGACGCACTGCTAATCACGGGCGGCATGGCGCATTCGGCTCGGCTGGTCGCGGCGGTGCAGTCCGCAGTCGGGTGGATCGCGCAGGTGGTCGTGTACCCGGGCGAACACGAATTGCAGGCGCTCGCCGAGGGTGTGCTGCGCGTGCTGCGCGGAGAAGAGCCAGCGCGGGAATACGGCGCCACCTAGGCCAGGCTCCCCTGGTCTGTCCCGGAAGGCAGAGGGTGTGGAACCCGCCCTATCTGATTCCACTCGTGGAAGTGTACAGGCCCCACGAACGAAGACCAGGCATGTTGGGCGAACCCTGGACCTGCTTCGTCGTGTGGGGAAGACCGCCGTGCAGTGGGACCGGACCTCGAAAACCTCAGCCCCTTCCCAACGCAAACGCCTCAAGATTGACCTCAACCAGCTTTTCCGGTAGCCGGCGCGTTATGGCCGCAATCCAGGCCTCTTCGGAAAACTCCAGATGGCGGCTTAGCGCGCCCAGTAATGCGACGTTCAGGCTTTTCTTGCTGCGCAGCTTTTCCGCGTGGAATTGCGACGGCTCCACAATAATGCCGCTCGGGCTCAAGACAGCCGCATTCACGGAAACCTGGTCCGGCTCGACTGCCACCAGAAAGTCCGCTTCGCCCGCAGGAACCATGGGGCTGAAAACCTCGCGCCCGAACCGCACATCGCTGGCGACGGAGCCGCCGCGCTGGCTCATTCCATGGAGCTCGCTCTTTTTCACGTCGAAGCCCGCCTGGAGCGCCACATCGGCCACGATGTCTGAAGCCGTGAGCACGCCCTGACCGCCGAGACCGGCGATGACGATGTTAGTTACACTGCGCATTCATCCTCTCGTATTCCCGAATGTTCCTTGCCGCCAGCAGGCATTTCCGTCTGGCCACGATGACCGTGAGTTCGGGCTTGTCCAGGCACTCCTTCAGCAGGCGCTCGAAAGCAGCGGGGTCGCGCGTCGGATCGATCACATGCAGATTGCGCACGCCAGCGGCCCGGACCAGATCTTCTATGCTCGCCTTGGCGGTTGCGGAATGGTCCAGTGTCCGCCCCGTACCGGGATGCTCCTGGAAACCGGTCATGGCGGTGGTGCCGTTATCGAGCACCAATACGACATGGCCCGTGGAGGGCGGATTGTAAGCCATCTCCAGGATTCCGGTGATCCCGCTGTGAATGAATGTGCTGTCGCCGATCACGCTGACGACCCGTTTGGCCTGCCCGGCTGGAAGGGCGTGCCTCAAACCGAGACCCACTCCAATCGAGGCGCCCATGCAAACGACGGAATCCACGGCTTCAAACGGCGGCAGCACCCCAAGCGCATAACAACCGATATCCCCGGAAACGATGCAGTTCAGGTTTCTCAAGCTGGAGAAGACGCTGCGATGCCCGCACCCCGGGCAGAGCGTGGGTGGGTTGCCGGACAGCGGCTCCGGTTCGGGAGAGACATCGCCGGCCAGGATGCGGCGCACCCGGCTAACATTCAGTTCGCCAAGGCGAAACATCTCGGTTTTCCCGTCGACGGGGATATCAGCCGCGCGCAGCGCTTCCACCAGGTAAGGGTCGCCCTCCTCAATGACGAGCGTGCGCTCGACCGTGGAGGCGAACCTTCGGATGAGCCCGAACGGCAGCGGATAGGTCATGCCCAACTTCAGCACACTCGCTTCAGGAGCGGCCTCGCGAACGTGCTGATAGGAGATGCCGGACGTAATGATGCCCATGGCCGGCGATCCATCGACGATCCGATTCACGTCCGCGGTTTCGTTCCATTCGGCGATTTGCGCTAGAGCGGCGCGCAGCCTCTTGTGCGCCGGCCGGGCGTAGGCGGGAATCATCACGCGGGCCGGAATATCCCGTCCAAAATCCGCCGGCCGCGGGGACGGAATCGACCGCGCCCTGCCACGCCGCAGCACCGTTTTTGCGTGGCAGACCCGCGTGGTCATGCGCAACATCACGGGCTTCCGCCACCGCTCGGCAATCTCGATGGCGCGGAGCGTGAACTCATACGCTTCCTGGGAGTCCGAGGGCTCCAACATGGCCACCCCAGCCGCCACGGCGTACCTGCGGTTGTCCTGTTCGTTCTGACTCGAGGCCATTCCGGGGTCGTCGGCGGAAACCACCACAAGAGCCCCGGGAAGTTCCAGGTATGCCGCCGTAAACAGCGGGTCGGCTGCCACGTTCAAGCCCACATGCTTCATGGTCACGATCGATCGAGCCCCTGCCAGCGAAACACCGAGGGCCACTTCAAGCGCCACCTTCTCGTTGGGAGCCCATTGGGCCCGGCCGCCCAAGCCGTCAAAGGCCTCGAGGATCTCCGTGGAGGGCGTGCCGGGGTAACCCGTCCCGAGCGACACTCCGGCGGCGAACGCCGCCAGCGCCACCGCCTCGTTCCCGCTCACGAGCTCCACGGACGACTGCTGCGCTCCGCTCGTCAGAGAGGTTGCGTCCGTTCCACTCGCCGGCACCGCGCTATGGGAGTCTTTCATATTGCCATCACCTCTTTGTGCTCGTTCGCGGACGGCTTCTTCAGGGCCAACCCGACGAACAAGATGAGGACTGGATGAGGGTCATGGTTAGTTCGTTGATCCAATCGAAGGCCTTCCCTCGCCTCCGAAGAGTATACGGCTTCAAGGCTGGCTTTGCATCCTGAAACACCCCGCAGAGGTATCGGAAGAAACATGGGAGACCTTGAGGCGCGACCGTGAGGCCCGCGGTCAGCAACATGCTGTGCAAGATTGCGAGAGTCAAGTGGCCGAAAATGGACAGCGCGAAAACGCGCGTGTTTAACCATTCGTAAGTGCCGAGCAGGGGCAGGGTCGCGTCAAAGTCGGGTCGGCGGGCCGGCCCCGAAGGGGCCGAAAGTCATTAGCCGTGGGTGAAACCCACGGGAAGCGTCGCCCCTGAATATTCGACCCCTGCGGGGTCGGATATCTTTTTGCACC
>JBAVYG010000777.1:0-7103 GCA_049698675.1 Terriglobia bacterium | reverse complement strand
GCCCGCCGCGGCGGGCCGCACTCCAGACCAATCACACTACCGTATCTTACCTTCTTTGCGGGGTCAAGAAATGGTACTTTTGGGTGCTGTCCTGATTTCGGGTGTAGCGCCGGCTTCCAGCCGGCAGAGAGCCGCCAAGATGGCGGCGCTACGTTCAAATTAGGACACTACCTACTTTTGTAAGCGGAGGTTGACCCATGCATGCAGTCCGATTCCACGAGCACGGCGACATTGGTGTGCTGAAATACGAAGAAGCGCCGGAGCCGAGAATCCAGGCCCACGAAGTGCTTGTGAAGGTGAAAGCTTGCGCTTTGAATCATCTGGACCTTTGGCTCCGGCAGGGGGTCGGCGATTGGCGGCTACCACTCCCTCATATTGTGGGCAGCGACATTTCCGGAGAAGTGGCGGAGGTGGGCTCGCAGGTCACGCGTGTGAAGGCCGGTGAGCGCGTCCTGCTTTGCCCGGGGATCAGTTGCGGGCAGTGCGAGATGTGTTTCAAAGGGTTGGATAGCGCCTGCCGAAGTTATACGGTTTTCGGAGTTTTCGTGGACGGCGGCTATGCGGAGTATGTAAAGTCACCAGAGGTCAATGTTATTCCCATCCCCGGTGACCTAAGTTTTGATGAGGCTGCCGCAGTGCCGCTGGTTTTTCTCACCGCGTGGCACATGTTGTTCACTCGCGCTCAGCTCAAGCCGGGTGAGGATGTGCTGGTGATTGGAGGCGGTTCCGGCGTGGGCAGCGCTGCCATCCAAATCGCGAAGTCAGTGGGCGCGCGCGTGATTGCCACTGTCGGAGCGGATTGGAAGCTCGAGAAGGCGAGGGGCCTCGGCGCCGACGAAGTCATTAACCACAGGCAACAATCGATTTCCGAGGAAGTCAGGCGTTTTACGGGAAAGCGCGGCGTGGAAGTGATTGTCGAGCACGTGGGCGCGGCCATTTGGGAAGAATGCTTCAACTCTCTCGCTACCTATGGCCGGTTGGTGACCTGCGGCGTGACCAGCGGCGGAGAAGTGAAGCTTAACCTGCAGGGCCTGTTTGGCCGCCAACGCACGATCCTGGGTTCTTTTATGGGCGGAAAGGCAGAACTGCTGGAGGCCCTCAAACTCATCGCCCGGCGTAAGCTTCGAGCCGTGATTGATTCCGCTTTCCCGCTCCGGGAGGCCGCAGCCGCCCAAAGGAAAATGGAAAGCCGGGAGTTCTTCGGCAAAATCCTGCTGCACCCGTGACGTGGAAACTCGAAACTCGAAAATCGAAAGTCAAAATTTGAATGTGGAAACTCGAAACTCAAAACCAAACATCTGGAAGCCCCGGTTAATTGGGACTGGAAATTGGGCACTGAAAGGTCGAAAATGGACAAACCGAAACTGGAACTTGAAAGCCATTCCGTCTAGTTTCTATCCTCGAGTTTCCAGTTTCGACTTTCGATTTTCGGCTTTCGATTTTCGAGTTTCGGCTTTCGATTCTCGGATTTCGACTTTCGACTGTCAACTTTCGACTTGTGAAGAGGAGGAGAGGTCATCATGAGTACAATCACGCCAAAGGCGATTCGCCTGGCCGAGCGTATGTCCCGGCTGGGCACCGAGACTGCTTTCGAAGTCCTGGTGCGCGCCTGCGCACTGGAAGCACAGGGGAAAGAGATCATTCATTTGGAGATTGGAGAGCCTGATTTCTCTACTCCTGCCAATATCGTGGAGGCCGCCGCCCGCGCTCTGCGCGACGGTTGGACGCATTACGGGCCTTCTGCCGGCTTGCCTCAGCTCCGGGAAGCTGTGGCCGAGTATACCGCGACGTATTTAGGAATTCCGGTTGACCCGAATGAAGTTGTCATCACGCCGGGCGGCAAACCCATCATGTTCTTTGTCATTCTGGCGCTTGCAGAGCGGGGCGATGAAGTTCTTTACCCCAATCCCGGCTTTCCCATTTATGAATCCATGATCGACTTCGTCGGGGCACGGGCCGTTCCATATGGGTTGCGCGAGGACCGGGACTTCGATGTTGATATGGAAGAAATCATCGACAAGATCACAGACCGCACGCGGTTGATCATCCTGAACAGCCCTCAAAATCCGACCGGCGGGGTGATGAGCCGTGAAGGCCTGAAAGCTCTTGCAGACAAACTTGCGGGGCGTGAAATTCCGGTGCTTTCCGACGAAATCTACCATCGACTGATCTACGAGGGCGAGCACTCGAGCCTGGCGCAATTTCCAGGTATGAAGGACTGGACGATCATTCTGAACGGGTTCTCCAAGACCTATGCTATGACCGGCTGGCGGATGGGATGGGGGGTGATGCGGCCGGATCTGGCGCGGTATGTGGCGCAGTTGATGACCAATTGCAACTCCTGCACCGCCAGCTTCAGTCAGATTGCAGGGATCGAGGCATTGCGAGGCGATCAAAGCTCCGTGGGCCTCATGCGGGAGGAATTCCGGCGGCGTCGGAGCGTCATCGTCGAAGGCTTGAACCGGATCCCGGGCTTCAGTTGCCGGCAACCACGCGGGGCCTTTTACGTCTTTCCCAATATCAAGGAAACGAAGTGGAATTCCCGTATCCTGGCAGACGCCATACTGAACGAAGCCGGCGTGGCGTGCCTGGGCGGGACCGCATTTGGACAGTGGGGTGAGGGTTACTTGCGGTTCTCCTTCGCCAATTCCGTGGAAAACCTTCAGAGGGCTTTGGAGCGGATCGAGACTTGGGTCAGAAAGAACAGGATTTAGGATTCAGGAATACTGTTCCCCAGGGCTCGGAAGCTGTGAAAAAAAACAATCTCATCCCGCAAAGCGGGACCAAGGCGCAAAGACTCGCAAAGAACAACTGCTTTGCTTTCTTTGCACCTTCTACGACTTTGTCCCGCCTCGCGGGATGAAATCCTTTTGCTCATCCAGGGATTATTTCACAGCTTCTCGCGCCCTGGGCTAAGTTCTGCCGCCCGTGAGCTGACGGGCTATCTGAAGGCCTCTGTGGGCCTTTCGAATACATACTTTCCTGCAACGCACCCCCTGCATTCATACCTCTTTATTTTCCAATACGGGGTTGTATAATGCAGGGCCATTCGGAGGGCCTTGCACTTCGGGTTTTTCAGTGGTGCTCAAAACGTAAGAGATTATCCGCACGCGAACGCTCGATGCACGGTTAAGGAGAGTCGCGCATGAAATATGGCGTCAACGCGATGGTTTGGACGACGCGCGTGGACGAAAGCCACGCTGCGCTGTTCTCCCACATCCGGGAGTGGGGCTTCGACGGGGTCGAGCTGTTTGTGTCCCCGCAGGAGCCTGCGGACATACCCACTGTTCGAAAGATGCTGGAGAAGAATCAACTGGAATGCACTACGTGCAGCGTAATACCCCGCGAGTGTCATCTGGTGAGTCTCCAGCCTGAGGTGCGGGCCAGGGGAGTGGAGTTTTTGAAGACGTGCGTAGACCGCACGGCAGAGCTTGGGGCGCGCTTGATCTGCGGTCCGATGTTTGCAGGCTTGGGTGTGATGACTGGCCGCCGCCGCACTCCCGAAGAGTGGAATTGGGCCGTGGAGGGATTGCAGGCAGTTGCCCACCATGCTCAGAAGCGCCAGGTTATGGTCTGCTTGGAGCCAGTCAACCGCTTCGAGACTTACTTCCTCAACACACTGGAGGACGCGGCTCGCTTGATTCACGATATTGGCGAGCCCAACGTCAAGATTCTCTTTGATACCTTCCACGCCAACATCGAAGAGCGGCATCCGGCAGAGGCGCTGCGGTCTGTCGCCGGCGAGCTGGGGCATGTCCATGCCTCTGAGAACGACCGCGGCATCCCGGGGACGGGGCACATTGATTGGCAAGGGGTGCTAAAGGCGTTGAAGGTTATCCGTTACAACGGCTGGATGACCATCGAATCGTTCGCGCAGCCGGAGCCCGACCTCGCTGCGGCGGCTGCCGTCTGGCGCGACATTGCTCCCTCCGGCGATGAGTTGGCGCAACAGGGATTGCGCTTCATTCGAAGTCTGGCCAGAGGGTTGGGGATCAAGTAGGGCCGGGGCTTGCCCCGGCCTAGGCCGCTGTGCGCTGTAAGATGCCGGGGCGTGGGGGGCGCAAGGCCTTGCCCCCCTACCCGCTCGATGCCTAGAGGTCGAGGAAGCGGCGCACCCGAATCCGGTGGTCTTCCACCACCGCGATTGCGCCCTCTGTGAGGGCTTCCGTCATGAGGGGGAGGGTCTCGCCAAGCCGCTGGTTAATCCATTCAGGTTCCGCGCTCAGGGTGCGGAAGATGATCGCCGACACACGACTCGCCGGGTTCAGCGCCAGCAGGGCAGGGTAGTCGAGGTCGAAAGTCAGTACGACCTGCCCCTGACGCATTGCAAAGGCGATCACGTCTGCATCACTCCGCCTTTGCAGTCCCACATCCGGCAAACGGACGGCTTCGTGTCCAAGCTTCCGAAGGAAAGCCACCGTCAGAGGGGATACGCCCATATCGGCAAGGAATTTCACCTGGAGGGGCCCGTCACGATTACAGTTTTTTCGCTGGCGAGCCAGGCTGCATACTCCATGGCTTGCTGAATGTCTGCCGGCTCGAGTTCCGGATAGGTGACGACGACCTCGGCGGGGGTCTTTCCGTTGGCAAGAAGCCTGAGAATCAGGTGAACAGGGATGCGCAGCCCGCGAATACACGGCCTGCCATCGCACTGCTGGGGGTCCACAGTAATTCGGTCAAAGGTCAAGGTCGCCATTCAAGATAAATCATATCACGTACCCGCAAATGTAACCACCCTATCATCCGGTGCCCCGTCGCGGGTGCCGTGATTGTTTGCGCCCGGAGCCGGCGCTCCCCATGCAGACAGAGGTGCGTCAAAGTCAAAACACCGCACTCGCAGGCGTCCGGCGCGCCAGCCGATAACGCTGCGCTCGCCTTTCAGCGACCGGCGGGGCCTCACGCTGCGGAGGCGCGCTCCTCGCGACCCTGCAAGCGCTCACGAAGCTGCAAGACGCGCGCGGCGATATGTTCGGCGCTCAGCCCGAACTCCTGAACCAGTTCCCAGGGTTTGCCGGAGAGTCCGAACCGGTCATTGACCCCGACCATATCGAACCACAGAGGGTGCTTGTAATTCTTGCGATGTCGCAGGATGGCGCCCGCCACGATGTTCCCAAATCCTCCCACTTGGTGCTCTTCGGCGGTTACGACCAGGCCAGTATGCTCGGCGGCCTGCACCAGCGCCTCCACGTCGAGCGGCTTCACCGTGTGCATATTCACCACCCGCGTTTCGAGGTCAAACTCTTCCTTCAGCAGCCAGGCGGCCCGCATGGCCTCCGGCACCATGGGCCCACAAGCGATGATGGACACCTCCTCATCTTCGCCCGCGTAATCAGTAGAGAGGAAGGTCTCGAAGGCATCCAGGAAGCGCGGCTTCCCACCTCGGTAGCGAATGATATTGGCCACGCCGTACCGGAAGGGGGTCGCCGGAGTGGTGACGAGAGGCGTAGCCTCCCGCGCAAAGCGAATGTAAGCCGGCCCAACCAGGTCGAGCAGGCTGAAGAGTGTGGCGCGCTCTGTCTCCAGCGAATCGCAGGGCACCAGCACGTGCATATTGGGCAGGATACTCATCAGCGCAATTTCTTCCAGCGCCTGATGGGTTGCCCCGTCCGCGCCCACGGAGATGCCGCCGTGCGCCCCGGCGATTTTCACGTTCAGGTTCGAGTAGCAAATGGTGGTGCGAATTTGGTCCCAACAGCGGCCGGAGGCGAACACGCCGTACGTGCCGGTCACCGGGATCAGCCCTTCCTTTGCGAGCCCTGCGGCAACCTCCATCATATTCTGTTCGGCGATCCCGACGCTGAAGACGCGGTGCTTGCGCTCCGGGTGCTTGGCCTCGAAATCCGTGATGCGGATGGAGCCCGAAATATCGGCGTGCAACGTGACCACGCGCTCATCGGCGCCGGCTTTTTCGAGGCCGCGCCCGAATCCCATGCGCGTCGCGTCCATATCCACTTTCATCGTCGAGCCTGCATTCCACCAGTAATCGCGGCGGAAGGTCGGCAGGGTATCTTTTGTTTTGCGCGCGACCTGCGCGCCATATTCAGCGGCCCTGGCAAGCAACGCCTCGACGCGCGCGCCAGGGAGCGAGGGCGTGGCCAGTTCTACGATGGCCTTTTCAAACTGCGCGCGGTTGGGCGCCACCCCGTGCCAGCCGGCCTCGTTCTCCATGAAGGACACCCCTTTGCCTTTCACGGTGTGGGCAATGATGAGGGTCGGCAGGCCGTCCTTCGCCCGCGCTCCCTCCATGGCCTCGAGAATCTTGTCCATATCGTGCCCGTCGATCTCCAGCACGTTCCAGTTGAAGGCCCGGTATTTCTCCGCCAGCGGGTCCACGTTCATGACGTTACGCACCCTGCCGTCGATCTGCAAATCATTTTTGTCAATAATGCCGCAGAGATTATCCAGCTTATAATGGCCGGCAGCCATGGCAGCTTCCCAGATGCTGCCTTCCTGCTGCTCGCCGTCCCCCATGATGCAGTACACGCGATAGGGTCGGCCCAGGAGCTTTCCCGCCAGTGCATTGCCCACCGCGACTCCCAGCCCTTGCCCCAGCGAGCCGCTGGAGATTTCCACGCCGGGGAGTTCAAGCCAGTTGGGATGGCCCTCGAAGCCTGAGCCAAGCTGGCGCAGCAGAACCGTGTCCTCCAAAGGGAAGTACCCGGCTTTACCCAAGGCCACGTAAAGCGCCGGCGCTTTATGGCCGGTTGACCAGAAAACGCGGTCGCGGTGGGGCCAGGCAGGATCTTTTGGGTCATGGTTCAGTACCCGAAGGTACAGGGCGGCAGCAATGTCCATGATGGAAAGTGTGCCACCGGGGTGGCCCGAGCCAGCGGCAAAAATGTCGATTATATCGAAGGCACGCATCTCGGCGGCGGCGGCGCGCAGCTCTTCCACGCTCAGCCGGGGCCCGCGTTGCTCGCAACTTGTGCTCATAGTTCTTACCTCCCTTCACTCTGAAGCGGGCAAAAACGCCCAATGGTGCGAAGATTGGCGCGGTAGCACGAGCAAATGCGGTGAGTTGGATGTCGCCCCCCAAATAGTTAGCTCAACTCCTGGAAATGCCGTAAGTCTTTTACTGTGAGTGTAATAGGGCTCTTCGAAAG
>JBAVYG010000776.1:0-6328 GCA_049698675.1 Terriglobia bacterium | reverse complement strand
TAGGCAAAGAGCGAAAGGGTACAGCTTCTGTTGCGAGAGCACCGAAATCTGCCAAGGCAAAAGAGGCTTACGCCCTAAGCACGGCTAAGGGGCGAAGCGATTACTCAGCAGCGGATGGAACAGTACTTGGCGCGGAGTTCGAAAGGTGATGAAGTTGAGACGCAAGATTCAAACTCGAATAATGTGGTATACTCATGGAGGCGCTAAGCGTATACTGCGTGTTTCTGGCGCTGCGTACTGAATAAACTATGAGAAAGATCGGAGTAAGGCAAGTCGCAAAGCTGGCGAACGTATCACTGGCGACTGTCGACCGCGCTCTGAACGGGCGCAAAGGCATTAGCGAGAGCACGCGGAAGCGGATCCTCGCAATTGTGCAGAGCGTGGGTTACAGACCTGACGTGGCAGCGCGTGCGTTGTCTGCGGGTCGCGTACCGATTCGGATAGGTGTTTGTATCCCGCGGGAGATTCGCCATTACTTTGGCCTGTTGCTGAGCGGCATCCTTACAGAAGCGAGGAGACTCGAGCGGCTAGGGGTTGAGGTTGTCTATCGGCCAACCGCACGACTAGGCCTCGAGGAAGTCGAAAAGGTCTCGGAACTGTTGAGCGAGGGGGTCCAAGCCATCCTCATTGCCCCTGGCGATCCGGTGAAACTGACTCCTGTCCTTAATCTGGCTGAGAGCAAGAACGTGCGCGTGGTCTGCGTGGACACCGATGCACCTGCTAGCCGTCGATCAACCGCAGTTTCCGTAAACGCAGAGGTCGCTGGCAAGCTAGCGGCCGAACTCATGGGTAGCTTCGTAGGTCCCCAGTCGCAGGTAGCGGTCATCACAGGGATGTTGGATACGGAAGATCACGCCCAAAAAACCCGAGGTTTCTTGGAACTGTATCCTCAATTGAGCAAGGGAGGCAGAGTGGTCGAAGTGGTTGAGGCCCATGAGGAGGAGGAGGAGGCTTTTGAGAAGTGCTTTGCACTACTTGAGCAATACAGGTCTATACGTGGTCTTTATGTTAACACCGTTAACTGCCTGCCAGTTTGCCGTGCAATTTGCGCCCGGGGACTATCAGGCGAGATCGCGCTAATCACGACGGATTTGTTTAGAGGCATGGTTCCATATTTCGAGAAGGGCACCATTCGCGCCTCGATTCATGGGCGCCCCTTCATTCAGGGAGAACTCGCAATGCGGTTGGTAGTTGACCACATCGCGAACCATCGTCCCCTCCCACGCTTTTATCAGGTCTCCCCCCACATAGTGATGAAGTCTAACCTCTATGTTTTTCGTGAAACTCGTGACCCGGATGGTCTTGCGGATCCGGGCATTGCACCCCTTGTCCACCCTCCTGATCGGGATGGCGCTCACCAGGAAAGCATCGACATGCCGGTGGGCGAGGCAGGCTGAGCCCCACTAAAAAAAGTTCTTGACACCGCCAGCATGGTGAGGTAGTGTCTTGTCGTTGGCGGTACCGGTACCGTAACTCCTTGAGGAGTCGCCAATGAGTTTGAAACCCCACGCCGCCCCGGACCTTGTCCTGAACGAAGCGCGAGGGAACCGGTTGCTGGGCAACCGGGGAACGTTTCTATACAGAGCGTCTTAAGTAATTGCGCATAGGCGGCGCAAGGTGTTGTTGGGTTCAATCCACGCGGCGAATTCGCTTTCTACCGCATGTATAACGTCATCCAGATGCGCGAAGTATCTATTGTGCAGGCATCGGCGACGTGTAAGTTTCCAGACGCGCTCGATGGGGTTCAGCTCCGGGCTGTAGGCGGGGAGGTAGTCGAGCGCGAAGCGACGCGCGCGCCCCTCCCTCCACTCCCGGTGAAGGCGTGCATGGTGGTATTTCGCGTTGTCGGTAATGACCACGACGCGTCGTCCGGTTCGGGTGCTGGCCGCCTGTAGGTGCTGGAGAAACTTCCAGCAGGTGAGGGCGTTGAACTTGTCCGTCTCGCGCTGAAAGAGGAACTTGCCATCGCGCAAGCGGACGGCGCCGAAGTATCCGACACTGCGCCGGGTGGGATAATGAAGGAGCACCGGGTCCTTGGTTTCAGGAGGGACCCACATGCGGCAGCGTGAACCGTATTGTTGAAAGTGCACTTCGTCCATGGCCCAAAGGTCGACAGCGGCATCAAGGCTTAACGCCTGGAGTTTTTTTATGCGTCTTCTGCAACACGGGATCAGCATGGGCAATCAGCGGGCGTGGCTTGCGCAAGCGGAAGCCGAACTGGCGAAACATCCGCTGGCATTGACGCACGCCCAAGCGAACCCCATAGCGCCGTGCGAGCCAAACCTGGAGCGTCTTTCCGTCCCACAGCGTTCCGCTCAGGCCAACCTCGCTCGGCGCACGTCGCAGCACCGCCTGCACCTCCGGCCGTTGTGCCTTACTCAGGCGCTGGGGCCGTCCGGGTCGCGCCCCTTCCACCAGTCCGGCCAGACCGCGCTCTTCAAAATGTCGAACCCAGTATTCGACCGACCGTGGGGCATCTCCCAAAAGCTGGCTGACCTCCGGGCAGGTCAGCCCCTGAGCGACCAGTAGCACGCCGTGAAGGCGGTGATCGTAACGAGATTCTTCCGAACGACGAATCTCGTCTTGAAGTCCCAGAACCATGGTAGCGGCATCGGCGATAGTCAGTGGTTTCATGCCTCCATGAAACCACACTTTCTTGCGATGCGCAATTAGTTATGACGCTACGTATAGTTCGAACCTTTGCGATTCAATTCGATCCGACTCATCGGCGCCATGCGGAATTGAAAACGCGGAGGCTTAAGAAAATTCCAAGGCTGAGCCTTTCGGGTCTCACAGACCCGGGCAGGCCTCGCAGATTTGATTAACATAGTAAGGATAAGGCGTGACAGACACCAACTGGGCCATGCGGGGCCGCCAATTCGGTGGCACGCTGGGCGGCCCGATCAAGAAGAACAAGCCGTTCTTCTTCGGGGGCTACCACGGCAGGCGCACTGCTCCCAACAGCAATATTGCGTTCGTTCCCACCCAGGCCTAGCTGGAAGGAGCCTAAAAAGGACTTGACAGCAGTCTTGGAATCGTGCATGGATAGAAAATGCGTTTACTGATTCCTTTCATCAAGCGTCGGAGTGGGTCCAAGACGGGTGAGGAAGGGCCGGCATCCCTCGCGGAGAGAAGAGCACCGCCTCGCCCGTCCCAATTGAACACGCATAGAAGCGAAAAAACTGCAAAGGAGGCAAGAAAATGGAGACGATACGAATCCGGTTAGCCATGGCCGTGGTCGCCCTTTCCATCGCACTCTCCCTCTTCGGCCAAGTAACTACGAGCTCGATTACCGGGACCGTGATGGACAGTTCCGGGGGAGCTTTTCCCGGCGCCAGCGTGACAATCGCTAATCTGGCCCAGGGCGTTTCGCGAACCGCAACGACCAACGCTGCAGGGGACTATCTAATTTCAGGCCTTCCGGCCGGGACTTATACCCTTACGGTTTCGGCGCAAGGATTCGCCGCCTATCAAGCCACGGGCATTATTCTCCAGGCGGCTCAGGACATTCGTGAAAATGTGACCTTAACAGTTGGGGCGGTGACCAGCAAGGTCGACGTAGTCGGAACGAGTATCGGACAAGTTCAGACGGAGAATGCCCAACTAGGCGGAACGGTTACCGGCAGACAAATCACTGAGCTCGAGCTGAACGGGCGCCAATTCACACAGCTAATTGCCTTGATGCCTGGGGTGAGCAACATGTCCAATGAGGATGAGGGCGCTGTGGGGCTGACCGCGTCGACCGAATACACTATCAACGGCGGCCGAGGAGAGTACAATAATTGGGAAATCGACGGGGTCTCCAACATGGATACGGGGGCCGGCGCGGGTATCAATATAACCTTCCCGAGTGTCGACGCGATAGGGGAAACGCGCGTTCTGACCTCGAACTACGGCGCGCAGTACGGTCAGAATGGATCGGGCACCATGATCGTTGCTCTCAAATCGGGCACCGATAAGTTTCACGGCGATCTATATGAATTCAATCGAAACGACATGTATAACTCTCGCAACTTCTTTGCCTCGGGCGTCGGCTCATATAAGAAAAATGACTTCGGGTATACTCTGGGTGGCCCTTTCTATATCCCGGGTCATTACAACACCAGCAAATCGAAGACGTTCTTCTTCTGGTCGGAAGAGTGGCGCAAACAGGTCACTCCCAATACTTTTGACCTTCAGGTGCCCTCCGCACAGGAGATGCAAGGCAACTTCTCAGACGTGTGCCCGAACGCCAGTACGGGCTCCTTCGCCGATTGCCCGGTCAACCCCGCTACCGGGAAGTACTTTCCGGGAAATCAGGTATCGATCGACTCCAACGCCCAGGATTTGGCGGCGGGGTGGTTTCCTTCTCCAAACGTCGGCAGCGGAGCGTTGTCCTTCTACCAAGCCAATCCCAGCTATCCCACCAACTGGCGTGAAGAACTGGTGCGCGTAGACCAGAATATTACGCCCAAGGTGCGTGCCATGGTGCACTACATCCACGACTCGTGGAGCACGGTCGTACCGGCCATCATGTGGGGGACAGGAGCCTTCCCGACGGTCAATACTGATGCGGTGGCTCCCGGCTCTAATCTTGTGGGCGAGCTTACGGTGGCTGCCTCACCCACGCTACTGAACCAATTCATCTTCGGATACTCCGTCAACCATCTCTCTTTTTGGAATACCGGAACTCGTTGGCAGATCCCTGCTAATTTCACTATGACGGAGCTTTACAATAATGGGTTTTCCGGACTTCTTCCTAGCGTGTTCATCTGCTGCAACGCACAGGACAATGGAGGGGGTGGCTTCGGAATGGAGCCCAACGTTCCCATTGCTGGCCAACCGAAGTTCAACTCCAACCCCGTTTTTTCATTCCGGGACAGCCTCTCGAAGATTGCGGGACCCCATAACCTGACCTTCGGCTTCGACGCCGTTCTTAGACAGAAAAACGAGATGGCGCAACCAAATCCGGCGAGTGATAACGGGCTGTTAACCTTCAGCAATAGCTCGCCGGTGACTACTGGCAACGCCTATGCGGACTTCTTAACAGGCAGAATCGAGGAATTCCAACAGGTCAGCAACAGATTGAAATACTATACGCGTGGCAAGACGTTTGCACCCTATGTTCAGGACGACTGGCATGTCTCTCGTCGCCTAACCTTGAATCTAGGTTTTAGGGCGGAACTGAACAGGATTTGGAACATGAAGTATGACATTGAGTCAAGCTTTAGCCCTGCGTCTTACAGTCTCGCTGCGGCGCCCCAGATTGATTTGACGGGAGCGATCACGGGCGTGGCCGGTGCTTTAGTCCCCGGTGTCGGCAATCAATTCGATGGCGTGAGAACGTGCGGCGTGAACGGGTTTTCGTCAGGTTGCATGAAGGGCCATCTATTCAACCCAGCGCCACGGATTGGCTTTGCGTGGGATCCGAGTGGTCACGGGGCGTGGGCCATTCGCGGCGGCTACGGTCTTTTCGTCGAGGGGATGAATGGCAACGAGGCCAACGCCGAGTCGCTCGAAGGAACCCCGCCAAAAACATTGACCAGTGCTGCGTATAACGTTGTCGGCTACACGCACATTGGCAGTTCTACCCCGGAGATCTTTCCGATCACCGCCATTGAACTTGAAAACCAGATGAGATGGCCCTATGTGCAACAGTGGAACCTCGACGTGGAGCGAAATATTGGAGCTCATGCAGTAGTAAGCGTGGCCTATGTTGGCAGTAAGGGTACGCATCTAGCAGATATACGCGATGACAACCAGATTCATCCGACACCTCCGTCGCAAAACCCGTTCGCTGCTGGTCAGCCGATCACACCGGCGATCTGCAGTTCACTGGCAGTAAACGGCCAGCCTGTGACCGGGCAGGCGCTGATGAACCTCAACGTAGCTTGCCTCAACGTCATCCCGGCTGCGTATCGGCCCTATTATGGCTTGAACGACATCGAACTAATTGAGACCCAGGCCAACTCAAATTATAACGCTTTGCAAATTTACATTCGGAGGACGGTCGGGCGTTTGAATTTCAGCTTCGCCTACACTTACAGTCACGCTCTGGATGATTCCTCCGACCGGTTTGACACCTCCTTCCGCAACTCATTCAACCTAGCCCAAAGCTATGCCAGCTCTACCTTCGACCAACGGCACAACCTCAGTGCCAGTTACGTGTATGCTTTTCCTTTCTTCGAGCGCCAATCGAACCGGCTGTTAAAGGGTACGCTGGGAGGATGGCAGATTTCCGGAATCACCACCTTTCAAACCGGAACCCCGTTTTCAGTCGCGAATGGCATATACAGCGACAATGACGGTGTAGGCAACGGAGTCGGAACCGGTTCCTATCCAGACATCT
>JBAVYG010000775.1:0-14196 GCA_049698675.1 Terriglobia bacterium | reverse complement strand
CCTTTAGGAGGCCGATAAAGGAAGATTTCTGAGTTCCCATCAAATCCTCCCAACTCGGGAGTTTCCCGTCTCTCTGCGGCTGAATTTTAACTCGTCTAATCCCTCAGGGTCAAACTAACGGAACACTTGTGTCACAGCAAAGTGATAAGTTCCTATTGCAGCAAAGTAGAAAGTTCCTGTTGGAAACCGGCAAACTGGCCGGATGAGACAACAGGAGCTCTTAATGAGTGCAAGGGATCGGGATCGGTTGAAGGTGTTGCACGAGGTTGGGAAGGGGCATTTGAGCCAGAAGCAAGGGGGCGAGCAGTTAGGGGTGACGGAGCGCTGGGTGCGGAAGCTGCTGGCGCGGATGAGGAAGGAGGGGGACGGAGGGATTCTGCATGGGCTGCGCGGGCGGCCGTCGAATCGGAAGATCGAGGAGAAGACGCGGCGGAAGGCGGTGAAGTTGGTGGAGAGCAAGTACGGGGATTTTGGTCCGACGCTGGCGAGCGAGTACCTGGGGAAGCGGGAGGGGATCCTGGTCAGCAAGGAGACCCTGCGGCAGTGGCTGATGGGGGCGGGGGTGTGGAAGGGAAAGAAGCGGCGGGTGGAGAAGGTGCATGAGTGGCGGCCGCGACGGAGCTGCCGGGGAGAGTTGGTGCAGTGGGACACCTCGGAGCACGACTGGCTGGAAGGGCGTGGGGAGACGCGGTATTTGATCGTGATGATCGATGACGCAACGAGCCAGCTCACGGCACGGTTCGTGCCGCACGACTCCACGGAAGAGAACCTGCGAATGCTGCAGGGCTACCTGGAGCGGAGGGGCCGACCGCTGGCGTTCTACACGGACAAGGCGGGATTGTTTCAGGTGAATCGGCCGGCCAATCAGGATGAGGAACTGCGGGGGGAAGCGGCGCGGACGCAGATCGGACGGGCGCTGGATGAGTTGGGGATCGAATGGATCGCGGCGCACTCGCCGCAGGCGAAAGGGCGAGTGGAGCGCTGTTTTGAGACCTTGCAAGACCGCTTAGTGAAGGGGCTGCGGCTGGCGGGGGCGAGCAGCTTGGAGGAGGCCAACGCTTACCTGGAAGGGGAGTTTCTGGCGGAGTGGGAAGATCACTTCGCAGTGCAAGCGCGGAACCCCACGGAGGCGCATCGGCGGCTGAGTGGGGAGCACGATCTGGCGGCCATTCTAAGCCAAGTGCAAAGGCGGGTGGTGACCAACGACTACACGCTGCGCTTCGAGGGGCGGAGCTACCGGATTGCGCGGCAGGGGATCAGGGCAGGGTTGCGAGGGTCGCGGGTGCGGGTGGAGAAGCGGCTGGACGGGACGGTGGCGGTGAAGTTTCGGGACCACTACCTGCCGGTGGTAAGGTGCGAAGCCCAGCCGTCGGGGGTAGCGGCTGGGGCCCAGGAGGAAAAAATCGATCGACCCGCGCCGGCAAAGTCCAAGGCCAAGCACACTAGCCTATGGATGAAGAATTTCCACCTAGGGCAGGGTCCGCCCCTGTGGGCGGTGCTGAAGCACGAGTCCGGCAAGGGCCCGGCCCGCCTGGAGGGGCGGTGACGGTTTTTGGCGCTGACCTCAGTCGCCCTACGGGCTCCCTCGGTCAGCGCCAAAAACCGAAGGAAGCGAAAAGCAAAAAGCGGAACTTTCTACTTTGCTAAGAACAGGAACTTTCTACTTTGCCTTGACAGACGCGTCGAGTCAAGTTAGATATAATCGGATGCGCTATTTAAGAGGTAACCCAACTCGGGAGGTTTTGAGCGGGGTACGACGGGTCATAGACCTCGATAAGAGTATTTAACGGACATTTAGGCGCGTGAAGGTCAAGCGAGGTGGTGAGGGGATAGTGCTGAAGGGGAAGTGGAGGAGCACCCTTCCTCCGGGGAAGAGGCTGGTGCCGTCCCGCTCTGCGGGAGGACCTGGTGAGGAGGTCGGTTGGCACCTGATGGAAAGGTGATTGCACGACGACTTCGCTGGGGCGGACGATGCCCTGTACCAGACCTACTGAAAGGACTCAGGGAGCGGATTGGCTGGTAGCGACGCCTAGGCGCGATGTGCGAGGCAGACAGCGAGCGACTGCTGCTTCAGGCTGGGATCGGGCACGGGTTCCTACCGGCGCAGGTAGTCGTCTTTCCCAGTTAACCAATCAACGCGGACTGGGCTGAACACATCCAGGGCCAGGGAATCTTCCAGCGCCACCACGCGGTGGGGCACCTTCGAGGGAATGAGAAGCACATCGCCCTCCCGGGCCACAATCTCTCTGCCCTCCAGTTCAAACCTCAGCGCACCGGTCAAAACGGAACTGATCTGTTCGTTCTCATGATGGTGGAGGGGCACCACGCCATCCTTGACGATGAAGATCTGCGCCATCGTAATCTTCTCCCCCGAGATAACTTTCCTCGAGATCTTGTCGTTCAGGACTTCCTTCTTCACAATTTCCCAGGAAAAAAGCTCCATGAACCTTCCTCCGTAGAACCCCGATGGATCGTCATATTGTACACTGCAATGCCCGCGGGAGGGGCTGGCATAGGCATTGCATATAGGGATGCGGCAAAGTTGCGGGCCGGGGTGGTTGGTCAGGGCACAAGCCCAACGGAAAGGCAAAGCCTTTCCGCATAGCAGGCGGCGCAGCCGCAGGCCACTGCCCGCCCGCTTGGGGTGATTTGCTTGGTGCCCCGACGCCTTCGACTCTGACGGAAGCCTCACATTGCTTACGGGGAGAGGGAGGATTTTTTTTGCTGGCAATTCTCAGCGTCTTGTTGTATCAAGTTCTTGCGCTGCTTGAAGAGCGGGAGCTTCGTGAGCGGTTCGGCCGACAAGGCGAGGCTTATGCGCGGGCCTTCCCGCGTTTCCCGGCCGGCCTGCGGCGCAATACCGAACCCCAGATATTGCTTTGGACGGGAGGTCTCCATGCGCAAGATGTCTATTCTCCTGGTTTTATTGGGCTTGCTGGTTTTTGACTGCCCTCTTCAAGCCCAACAAGTCTGTCCTGGTCTGCCCTATATTGCGAATACTCCTGAAGATGAGCTCATGCAGGCCGTCAACGGCGCGGACAAGCCCGAAGAGCAGGTGGCTGCCCTGGACAAGTATGCCCAGGAGCACGCCGATTCCAAATTCATGCCTTGTGTTGATGAATATTATACGATGACATATCTGAAACTCAATAATTATGACAAGGTTATTGAATATGGGGAAAAAGGCCTGGCCTCAGATTACAAAGACGCGATGCTGATGCTCAACGTTCTGAAAGGCTACGTGGGCTCCGGCAAGGTCGCCGATTCCGTCTTCGACATCATCAATCAGGCCCCGGACGTGATCAAGGCGGAAAGCAAGCCGGTCAAACCGTCCACCGTCAGCGACGCGGAGTGGCAAAAGGCGCTGGAAGAAAACGCGGCCCAGGCCAAGGACGAGCTTGCCTATGTCGCCTATGCCTTCCTCCAGCTCATCCCTCGGGTGAGCGATCTCAACAAACGCATCGAGCGCTTGGACAGCTTTGCCAAGGCTTTCCCCGAGGAGGTGCAGAAGAACGCGGCGCAGATCAATTTCGATTACTTCCTCGCCTACTCCAACATGGCGAATAAGCCTGATAAGGTCATGGAGTACGGTGAGAAGACTATCGCCGCGGACCCCAACAACCTGGTGGCTCACAATCTCCTGGCATACGACTACGCCATCGGCCGGACCAACCCTGATAAGGCTGCCGATTATGCGAAAAAAGCCATTGAACTGGCGCAGCAAATGAAGAAGCCCGAGGGTCTTTCCGATGCTCAGTTCAAGCAGGAGCAGGATAACCAGCTCGGCATGGCTCACCTCTCGCTGGGATACGTTACTTTCACGCGGGCGGTCGCGGCCAGGATAAAAAAACTGGGGCCGGCGATCGACGAACTCAAGACGGCGGCAGATCTGCTGGGAGCCAATCCGGAATTACAGGGACAGGCCTTGTATTACTTGGGGTACGCGTATGAGTCCGGAGCCCCGGTCAACCACAAGGGGGCCATCGAAGCTCTCGACAAGGCGGCGAGCCTGCAAAGCTCCTGGAGAGCGCCCGCCAACGATCTCCTCGCCAAGGTGAAGAAAGCCGCAAGTGGGGGGGAGTGAGCCCTGCGCAGGAGGCGGCCCGCCGCCGCAGGTCAGGCCGCCCCTGAGCGGTGCTTCCAAAGCCAGTAGGCGGGAATTCCCAGGGCCACAATGCCGCAACCGATGCCCGCCTCAAGCGGCCTCGCGAGAAGCGTGTTCAGGATGAAACAGGCGGCAGCAATCAGGAAAGCCGCCGGAACAAAAGGGTAGCCGGAGACTCGATAAGGGCGCGGTAGGTCCGGCCTCTTGCGGCGTAAGATAATAACTGCGAGTACCGTCAGGGCGTAGAAGATCCAGCCGGCGAAGATGACGTAGGTAAAAAGCTGCTCATAGGTGCCCAGAAGTACGAGGAGAACGGCCCACGCAGCCTGGAAGAGCAAGGAAAGGTGCGGGGTTCGGAACCTCGGATGAACATTGCCACACCAGCGAAAGAAGAGCCCATCTCTGGCCATAGCGTAGTAGACTCGCGCGCCTGCCAGGATCATTCCGTTCACGCACCCTAACATGGCAACGATAATGGCGAGCGTCACCCAATGGGCGCCGCCCCGTCCGAAAAGGCGCATGCCGGCCTCCGCCGCTACGCGCGGAGATTGAGCCACCGTCAACAGCGGTAGCACGTGATAGTAGACCAGGTTCAGGAGAATGTAGATGACCATGACCGCGGCCGTCCCCAGGATAAGGCCCAAGGGAAGGTTGCGTTCAGGGTTTCTGACTTCATCGGCTGCAAAAGTGCCGTTGTTCCAGCCATCGTAGGCCCAGAGTGCTGCGACCATCGCTACGCCAAAGGAGGAGAGAAAGCCCCACCCCGCTGGCGTAGGCAGTTTAACCGTGCTGTAGACGGGCCCGTGCACGAGCGCGAAGCCAAGTGCGACGATGGCGACCATCGCACCCACCTTGGCGCCGGTCAGCACGGACTGCACCCAGCCAGCTTCGCGCACACCGCGATAGTTTATGGCGGTCAGAACGACGATGGCCAGGCTGGCCGCCAGTTTCTGCTGCCCGGGATGGATGGGAAAGAAATCGGCCAAATACTGTGCGAAACCCACGGCTACAGTCGATATGCCGCCCGACTGCACCGCCAGAAAGAACGTCCAGCCGCACAGAAAGCTCACTAAATGCCCGTAAGCCTCGCGCAGATATACGTACTGGCCGCCAGCCTGGGGCAGCATGGCCGCAAGCTCAGCGAACGACAGTGCCCCAAACAGGCTCAGCAGTCCGGAAATGACCCACACGCTAAGGGCGGCTCGTTCGCTGCCCACTTCGCGAGTGATTTCCGCCGGAACGATAAAGATGGCGGAGCCAATCATGATCCCCATGACGATTGCCGTGGTTTCCCACAATCCCAGGGCACGAAGGAGTGGGGGCTGCTCAGAGACTGCAGTGGCGGGTGCTGTGCCGGGTTTGACCAGATCCATACCGTGAATGCCTGTTATTTCAGCCTTCGGAACAATAGAGGAATCGCGCAGTCCGGTCAACAGCGAGCTAATTGGGAAGAGCTGAAACCGGTGCGAAGATTCCCCAGCTATGCGAGCACACACTGAATGTATAATTGAGAGATGGGAATAAGTGGGGGTAAGCTATGAAACAAGGCCTGAGGTGTTGGTGAGTATTCGACCTTGTATCCTCACATCGTGACGATCCTGCGATGTGGATTGAAGCGAATGCTAGCCGGAATTAGCGACTATAAGGAGTTACCGTGCGTCAAGACCTAAGCCCGCAGGATGTTCTGAACGCTTTGAGGACGGTCAACGATCCGCACCTGCAAAAGGATATTGTTTCGCTCGGATTCGTAAAGGACATCGAAGTGGGGGATCGCCGCGTGAGCATCTTGATGCAGACAGCGAGCCCTGCCAGAAACCAATTGGTTGCGGACGTAAAACGCATTGTGAACGGACTGGGTGTGTCCGATGTTGAAGTGCGCGTGACCGATCCGGCTCCGCCCACCCATCATGGGCAGCCGAACCTGATACCCTTGGTCAAAAACACCATTGCCGTAGCGAGCGGCAAGGGTGGCGTCGGCAAATCGACGGTAGCCGCCAACTTGGCCATCGCACTCGAGCGCACTGGCGCTCGCGTCGGCCTGATGGACACAGACGTTTACGGCCCTAGCGTTCCCGTTCTGATGGGCGGCAATGAGCAGCCGCGTGTCGTGGAGGGCAAGATTGAACCGCCCCTTGCCTACGGCGTCAAACTCATCTCCATGGCATATTTCTTGCCCAAGGACGAAGCCGTCATCTGGCGCGGCCCCATGCTCCACAAGACCATTCAGCAATTTCTCGGCGACGTGCGCTGGGGAGAACTGGACTACCTTATTATGGACCTGCCGCCAGGGACGGGAGACATTCAGTTGAGCTTGTCGCAAACTATCCCGCTGACCGGCGCGGTCATTGTTTCGACCCCCCAGGATCTGGCTCTGTCGGTAGCGTCGAAAGCCATCGCGATGTTCGAAAAGCTCAATGTCCCTGTGCTCGGGATTATTGAGAACATGAGCTACTACGCCTGCCCCCACTGCGGGCATCGGGAGGACATTTTCGGGCACGGCGGCGCTCGCGAAGCTGCCAGGAGGCTTGGCTTACCATTTCTGGGCGAGATCCCACTCGATCCCGTCATTCGAGTGCAAAGCGACAATGGCAAACCCGTGGCGCTCGAAGAGAAATCAGTGAACGGGAAAGCCTTCCAGGAGGTGGCCGCAGCACTGGCGGAACAGGTAAGAGTGGCGAACCAGCAGGCGATTAGTATTGAGTAGTCCGTTTATGCATCCCATCCCAACTAAAATCAAACTCGCCGCCGGGAACGACACGTTATCCATCAACTGGTCGGATGGCCACGCCAGCGCTTATTCGTACCCCTACCTTCGCGACCGCTGCCCGTGTGCTTTATGCAGTGAGGGAGGTGGGACGCATCGACAGCCATCGAATCTTCTGCCCATGCTTGGTGTCAAACCGCTAAAACCTGAGCGCGCAGAGCTGGTAGGACGGTATGCCCTGCAGGTCTTTTGGAACGATGGTCATTCATCGGGTATCTATTCCTTCGATTACTTGCGCAGCCTCTGCCCTTGTCCTCAGTGTGAGGTTTCTCGGCAAGCTGCCCGGACATCCGATTGATGAGCCGTAGCGCCCCGCGCCACTTTTCCGGAATCGGGATATGTAGGGGCGAGCGGCGCTCGCCCGAGGGCCGAACGCCGTTCGGCCCTACAATGCGTGTTTGGCTGCGGCGATGCGACGCGCCGTGCTCTCTGTGTTGAGGTTTTGGAGGCACGGAGAACACGGAAAATCTCGTTTCCTTGCAGCCACCGGGCCGCGCTGTGTTAGGATGTGCCGTAGTTGTTACCGAAGGGGCTGCGAAGAATCCGAAAAGCCTGGAGGATTCAATGGAATGCCACAACTTGTGGAAGCTGTTCTTAGTCTGCCTCGGTCTGCTCGTACCGTTATGGGTGGCTGCGCAAACCGAGACGCCGCCCTCTCACGGGCTCCTGCTGGTGGCAAACAAGGGCAACCAAACGCTGGGGATTGTCGATCCTGAGGCAGGGCGCGAAGTGGCGGAGATTCCTGAGGGGGAAACTACCGGGCATGAGGTAGCGGCATCACCCGACGGGTCGATGGCTTATGTCCCAATTTACGGAAACTCTGGCGTAGGCAAGCCTGGCACGGACGGCCGCACCATGGCGGTGATTGACCTCGCGAGTCGTCGCGTGGTTAAGACACTGGATTTCGACAAGCCCCTGCGTCCGCACGGCGCGGTCTTCGGACCTAAGAACGGCCTGCTCTACGTGACGACCGAACTTGCCAATTCCATAACCGTTATTGACCCGAAAAGCTTGAGAATCGTCTCCTCCATTCCCACCGGTCAGCGGCAATCGCATATGCTGGCCATCACCCATGATGGGCTGCGCGGCTACACCGCCAACGTGGGGCCGGGAACTGTCTCTGCAATAGACCTGGTCGCACAGAAACCTCTTGCCATTATTCCCATCTCCCGCCAGACCCAACGGATTTCACTTTCGATGGACGACCGCTGGGCTTTTACGGCTGACCAGAGGGCACCGCGCCTCGCGGTGATTGACACCTCAACCAACAAAGTGCAGACCTGGGTCAAGCTCCCCACCGAGGCTTACGGCACGGCGCCGACCCTCGACGGGCGTTGGCTTTTGATCACACTTCCAACCGCTAATAAAGTCGGCGTTCTTGACCTTGAGTCAATGAAAATGGCTAGGATGGTCGATGTTGATAAGCTGCCCCAAGAAATCCTGGTGCGCCCCGACGGGGAAGTGGCTTACGTTTCTTGCATGGCAAGCGGCAAGATTGCAGCCATCAACCTGAAGACCTGGAATGTGGATAAGTTGATCAGCGCGGGACCGCAAGCCGACGGACTCGCCTGGGCGCCGCAGAACCCATGAGATTGGGATCAGTTGCGCTGCTCAGCGTGACATCCGTTCACTCATCTGCCATGCTGTCATTCCGAGCGCAGCGAGGAATCTCGCCCTGGGCTGGGGCGGATCGCACTGGGCGCGGGCAGAAGGAGCTGGGGTGCCGGCATTGAAGACTTACTATGTGTATATCATGGCGAGCAAATCCCGCACACTGTATACGGGGGTGACGAGCAACTTGGAACGTCGGGTGCTCCAACATCGAGGCAAGCTGTTGCCGGGGTTCACGGCACGCTACAACATCAACCGACTGGTGTACTACGAGGTGTCCGGTGAAATCTTGGCTGCCATCACTCGCGAGAAGTAGATCAAAAGCTGGGGCCGAAAGAAGAAGGTTGCCCTGATCGAATCGGTGAATCGTGATTGGAAGGACTTGAGCGCCGCTTGGTATGCAGCCCAAGGCAGCGTGGCCGGGGCGTAGGTGGAAAAAACAATCAAGGCGAGATTCCTCGCTCCGCTCGGAATGACACCGGGACCCTCGGGAGGGCTGATACGGCCTGGCAAATGTCCAAACTCCTCCGGCGGGGTTAAAACCCCGCCCTTCCAGCCGCCGGACTCGAAACCGCAACAGGTAGTGGGAAACCCGGCCTAAATAATCTCCACCTGGCAGTTCTTTACCAGAGATTTGAAAACCTGCGCGTCGCCTTCTGTGCCCACGATCGCCGCGTAATGCATCGGCACGACGATTTTCGGCTTAATCGCCTCCGTAGCCTCCGCCGCCTCTGCCGCCGTCATAACATAAGTGCCGGAGACGGGGAGAAGGGCGATGTCACAGGCGATGGATTTCATTTCCGGGATGAAGTCCGTGTCGCCGGCAAAGTAGACGCGCGTCCCGTCCATCTGAAATACGAAGCCCAGCTTCTTATCCTCTTTGGGGTGGAATACACGCCCCGGCTCTCGAAACTTATTCACGTTGTAAGCAGGGACTGCCTCGATTTCGACCTTCCCGATACTCAACTTGTCACCGGGATCGAGAAACTTGGTTTCCTTCGCCTTCACCCTTTTGAGCCCAGCTTTGCAGCTTGGGCTTGCCACAATGGTCGTCTTGGGGGAAATCACCTTTTGAAGGTCTTCCAGACTGAGGTGATCAAAATGCTCGTGACTAATTAAAACGATGTCAGCCTCATCCGCCTTCGTCACCTTGAAGGGGTCAGTGTAAATAAGCTTCGAGCCTTTGATGCGAAAGGTGTCATGCGCAATGCGGCTGAACTCCAGGTTCATCAGTTTCATCGCCAAGCCTCCAATCGATTCATCAAGCTATTCAAGGCGGCTGCTGCTCGTGCGGCACACCACATGTAAGGATATCACTAACCGGTGCAGGGAGGGGCTACACTTGGCATGGCTTGTAGTCAACGGTAGGCGCTACACCACTTGCAATTCCCCCTTGCTTGGGGTTCATCATGAAGGGCGGTGGATCACGGCAGCCCACGTCCGGCGGAGCGAGGGGTTAGGCTGGAACCTCGGGCAACTACGAACTCGTGGACGTTTTGATGAGCGAAAATGTGGTGACTCCCGCGCTTCGGCACTCAGCGGCAACGTCGCGCAGAATGAAGCGAGCCCTTAGCGCCGTCTTCCCATCATCTTGAATGATTCCAGGATAACCTTGGTAGCCATCTCGGTCAGGTGATACTTCGGCAGGTCTTCCCGCCGCACCCAGCGGGCGTCGACAACGTCGGAGGCGGGCTTAAGCCGCCCGCGCTTCAGCCGGCAAACGTAATCCACGATGACGTAGTGGTACTTGACACGCTCGCCTTCCCGCGTGATGCGGTCAAACGCCGCGACGATTTCCAGTGGCTCGACGTCCAAGCCGGTTTCTTCCTTCAATTCGCGCCGCACCCCTTCGGCCAATTCCTCGCCCAGCTCGAGCATTCCACCGGGAATAGACCACTCGCCCTTGAGCGGCTCGCTGCCGCGGCGAATGAGGAGGGCGCGGTGGCGGTGAACCACCACTCCGCCCACGCCCACGATTGGTCGATCTGGATACTCGCGCTTCATCTTTTTGCTCGGCGCCCGTAGACCTCTGTAGGGGTAGGGCTTGCCCTACCCTCGTCGGGGACCTCGCCGCTAACAGGGGACGGCAAGCCGTCCCCCTACGCATCGCCCCTCAAAGCCATGTGACATCAATTGCCGCTCTTAACGCCGGCAGTTTCGGCGGCTATTGATTCGCCGCCCGTGCCACGACTTCATAGAATATCTTCACGCCCCGGCGGAGCTGTTCCACGGGCACACGCTCATTAGCCGCGTGCTGAGTGGCGTCCACTTCCGGTGTTACTTCGAGACTGCTGAACCCGTAGCAGGTAATCCCAAGGGGGCGGTACATCTGGCTCTCAGTGTATCCGCCGCCCAGCGCCGGGGCAACAATCGCCTGCGGATTGTATTGGTGCACTACCTGCTCGATCAGCCGGTAGAGGCTTGTGTCCGTGGAGGAAGAGTTCGGAGGCTTGAAGGGGCTGGCAGACGTAATCCGGATGGAGTCATCCGCCAGCACGGTTCGAAGCTGGGCCAGAAACACCTTGGGGTCTTCACCCGGAAGCAACCGCACATCAAGCTCGGCGTAGGCGGTATCGGGTATCACGTTGGTCTGAGGAGCGCCCTGGAGGACGGTGAGTGAAACGGTGTTCCTTAGCAGAAAGTTGAGGTCTTCATTCCGGCTGATGCTTTGGGCGAAGGCAGGGTCCTGAAGCGCTTTTCGGATGTTGCGGAACTGTGAAGCTAGCGGTTCCGGTTCGAGTTTTGCGATCACGGCGAAGTACTGTTCCACGGAGGGTAGCAATCGGATGGGTGGCTGCCAGTCCGCCACTCGGGCGAGGGCCTTTACCAGCCGGTTCGGCGCTGAGTCAGGAATGGGGACAGAGCCGTGGCCGCCTCTACCGGAGGCCGTGAGGCGAAGCCAGAAGGGGGCCTTCTCCGCTACGCCCACCTCGTAAATCGTCCCCCGGTCACGGGTAATCAGATTTGAGCCACCCTCGGTAATGAGGAATTCCGCGTCGCGCACCAGTTCCGGATGGTGCTCGAGCATCCAGGCGCTGCCCGTGTCGTTGACTTCCTCGTCCGAGGTTGCCAGGAAAATCAGGTCGCGCTTCAGGGGCAGGTGTTCCCGGGCCGCGATCAGCATGACCATGGCCTGAAGCAACCCCTCGTCCTTCATATCCTCTGCGCCGCGCCCGTAAATCTCCCCCTCCAGGATTTCAGCGGAGAAAGGGGGAAGCCGCCAGCTCCTGGCGTCTGCTTGGACCACATCCATGTGGTTCAGCAGCACCAAGGGCCTTAGCGTTCCATCACCTTTGATGACCGCGTAGATATTGGCTCGCCCAGGGGCGTAAGGATAGATGGTGTTCGGAATTCCAGCCTGATCGAAAAGCCGATGAAAGAATTCCGCAGCCGCCAGCTCGTTGCCGGGCGGGTTCGAGGTGTCAATACGCAGGTACTCGCGCATTAACTTCACCGTCTCGTCCTGGTAGGGTGGCCAGGCAATCGTCTGGAGGTGGTGATCAAGCTGGGTCTCTGCGAGAGCGGAAAACGAGAGCGCGGCCAGAACCATCAGGATGCGGATCGGATGAAGTCTAAAGAGTGGGGTGTGTCTGGCAGATCTGTCTTGGGAATCAACCATGATTTTAATGACCAATTTGTAGGGACTCGACATCACATCAAAGAGAGGTGCTACTATATCAGATGCCTCGCCGAAGGCAAGCTAAGTTCACCATTCCCGCAAAATTCGGTAGTGGGTCAATTTGATGTAGAGGCGGCTTTACGCCGCCATTTGGCGAGGTAAACTCGCCGCTACAGCATCAAATTGACACACTACCCAAAATTCTTGCGTTTCTTTAGTCAAAACCTTTATAGTCAACTCGTTGAACCCCGCGGAAAAAAGAGTTGAGGAGTGTTTGTTGGCTAAACCCACCACACCTCGTATCTTCGTGACGCTGGCGGGCCCTAGCCTCGCGGCAATGGAAGCTCAGGCAAGCCACTTGAGCGGTGCTCCCGTGGGCTACGAGTTGCGATTGGATCACCTCCAGGACTTTACCCAGTTCGAGGTCTCACTCCATCAGGTGCTTTCGCGATTGCATGTCCCACAGACCATTGCCACCTGCCGAAGGGAGGAGGCAGGCGGAGCTTTCAAGGGAACTGTGGAACAGCAAGCCGCCGTCCTTGCTGCCGCGGTGCGTGCGGGTTGCCCGTGGGTGGACATCGAGTTCGAGTCCATCAAGGCAGCGGGTTCCTCGCTGCTGCAGCAATTTCACCCGGCAAGGGTGATCGCTTCCTATCACAACTATCGTAAGACCCCCTCGCTCGGCGCCGTCTATCGCCGACTCGCTCGCCTCCCGGTAGATTGGGTCAAGGTCGTCACGCACGCGCAGCATTTGCGGAACAACATTCAAATCCGACAACTCCTCAAGACCTATCATCGTCAGAGTCCGAAGCTTGTAGCCATGGCGATGGGTGCGTCGGGCATTCCCTCGCGATTGTTGGCTCTGCTTTGGGGTTCGGCAATCACTTACGCTTCCCCGGGAAACCATTCGGTGGTGCCCGGCCAAGTCGCCGCAGAAATCATGCGGTCTGTTTACCGGGCGGACCGGCTTGACCGGCGCACCCAGCTTTATGGCGTGGTCGGGTCACACGCTTCGATTTCCCTTTCGCCCGCCATGCAAAACGCGGCTTTCCACGCCAAGCATGTGAATGCCGTTTTCCTGCCCTGCGAAACCAATCAACTCTCGGACTTCCTCACCTTCGCGCGCCAGGCGGGCTTGTTCGGCTTCGCTGTGACCATGCCCTACAAGCGCGCCGTTCTGCGTGCGCTCGATTGGGCTGACCCGCTCGCCACTCGCATCGGCGCGTGCAATACCGTTGCCGTCCAGGGCGGCAAATGGATGGGCTGGAATACCGACGCGGCGGCGGTGGTCGAAGTGCTCACCAAGCGGTTGAGGTTGTCCGGCAGCCGCATGTTGATTTTGGGCGCCGGAGGAGCCGCCCGCGCCGCCGCCTACGCCTTGCGCGCCGAGGGCGCAAGAGTCATCGTCGCGGCCCGCCGCGAGGAGATGGGACGACGTCTGGCGCGCGCGGTCAATGGTGAAACGGTCTGCTGGGAGGGCGCCGAGGGGCTGGAAGTAGATGCGGTGATTAATGCTACTCCGGTGGGCATGTACCCCTACGTGGATTCTTCGCCCCTCGACTTGGCGCGTTTGCGGGCGTCCGTGGTTTTCGACATGGTGTATTACCCCCTCGCCACGCGCTTCATCACGGAGGCCAGGGGGCGCGGCTTGATCACTATCTCCGGCCTTGAGATGCTGGTGGCGCAAGGCGCGCGTCAATTCGGAATCTGGACGGGGCTCACTGCCCCACGTGCCCTGATGGAGCAGGCCGTCCGCCAAGTCCTGGAGCAGTCCACCAATCAGTAGGTGGTAGGTCGTATGTGGTAGGTGGGGAGCAGTAGTTGGTAGCTGGGAGAGGGTATGATCCCCACGTGCCACTAACTGAATCCTGACTCCTGAATCCTGAATCCTATTCCTATGCCCGACATCGAACCCACTTTCGCCGAATTCCAGCGCCTGGCCCGCCGCGGAAACGTTGTACCCGTTTACCGGACGATTGTTGCGGACCTGCTCAGCCCTGTTTCTGCTTACTTGCGACTTTCCCCTGAGACCTCTGCCGGGGCGAGCCACCGTGCCCCTGCCGGCAAGGCGCATCCTTACAGCTTTTTGCTGGAGAG
>JBAVYG010000774.1:0-4470 GCA_049698675.1 Terriglobia bacterium | reverse complement strand
AAGCAAAGGAGCAGGAGCAAGAGAGGATCAAAGATAAACATGATGTCCCAGGCGTACCAGCGCGCGCTGAAGGGTAGGAAGGGCCTGACGCCGTAGGAGTTCGTGAAGTCCATGAGAAGGTGGCCGGCCGTTCCAATCCACGCCAGGATCAGAAGCCAGCCCAACCTGAGTGGCGGCCCGAGTTTGGGCTTTGCTTTGCGGCCAAGACGGTAAATGATCTCTGCCAGCAGGAGAGCAAGCAGGCTGACTCCCAGAATCGAGTGAGTGTAACCCCGGTGGTACTTGAGATAGGTGGCGCTTCCCCAGAGGCGGGAGACGATGTCGAGATCCGGCAGGTTCGCAGCCGCGATCAGAGTGAGGGTGGCAAACCGGGTCTTGCGGTGCAGCCCGGCATGGCTCAAGGCAACTGCAGTAAGGGTGTGAGTCAGGTTATCCACGGCACATTAAGAAATTTGAAATTTGAAATCGAAAATGGAAAGTCGAAAGTCGAAATTCGAAAATCGAAACTGGAAGCCGGCTTCTACTTTCCACTTTCTATCTTCTACTTTCCATCTTCGAGTTTCGAATTTCGATTCCCCAGTCTCGTGTTTCCACCTTCCATTTTTCGCTCCGCATTTCCCGCTTTCCCTTCCCCGCTTTCCATTTTCCATTTTCGACTTTCCAGTTTCGGGTTTCGAATTTCGAGTTTCGATTTTCGAGTTTCCCGTTCATGGAACCAGCAGGGTAAGTGCATCTGGCACGACTTCGAATGTTGCCGGGAGTGTCCCCACCGTCTCGCCATCGAGTTCGAAGCGGATGGTTTCGCCGGCAACCTGGGCGGCGCAGCAGAGCTTACGCGTTTCCACAAGTTCCACATCACTGAGGTGGAAGTGTTGGCGCGCCAGGACCAGGCCTGCGTAAAGGAAGTAGCGAGCGCGATCATGGCTTTTGAAAAGGCACAGAGTGAACCGGTCATCAAAGAAGCGTGCGTCAGGTGTAAGGTGAAGCCATCCCCCATAATTGCCGGCTCGCTGGAGGGCGGCGAACGTGGCAATACGGTCCGGCCCACCGTCCGTGCGGCAGCAAAAGCCCTGGAACGGGTAGCGGAATACCTGCCGCAAGGCTTCCATAACGTACCCCGCGACGCCCCACGACAACTTCATCTCCAGTGAGAGCTTATAGACGACGTGAGCATCATAGCCGATTCCTGCCACACTCACAAAGTAGCGAGTGAGTTGCTCCTTTTCAGCCGGAGCTCCGTTTATCGAGGCCTTCTCAGTGCACCAAGTGGCTTTCCCCAGGGGAATTCGGCGTGGCGACCAACGCGAAAGCTCTGTGGCTGCACGGACAGGGTCGAGCGGAAGTCCCATATCTCTCGCCAAAATGTTGGCTGTCCCTCCCGGCAGCAGGCCGAGCGACACTTGGCTGCCCGCGAGACCGTTGATCACTTCGTTGATGGTGCCATCGCCGCCGCAAACCAGGACCATGTCGCTGCCTTGGCTTGCGGCTTTATTTGCCAGCTCCGACGCCGCTCCGGGTCCAGCCGTGGGAGAAACTTCGACTTCCATTCCCACCTTGCGGAGGATTTCAGCCGCGCGCCGAATCTCCCTTGCGCGCCGGGCAGGGCGTCGTCCAGCTATCGGATTATAGATCAGAGTAGAGGTTTTCAAACCTGCGGGTTCGGTCCGCGCAAGATCCGGTTTGATCCCGGTGCTACGTCACACTTAATGGTTCCCAAGATAAGTTCTTATTCCACCGGCACAACGATGCCCGTAACCACCTTCTTGGCATAAAGGTCGCCGGTTTTCTTATCCTCGCGGACATCCACGTAGACCTGGTCGCCGACCTTCAGATCCTCCCGCGAACTTGGCTTGTCGTCGTGAATGAACTTGGTCTTGGCCTGGAATCTAAGAGTTTGGTCGACGCCGACCTTGGTCTTTTCCAGCACCATCCCATTGGCGTCAAGCGTCTTAATGACGCCATAAAGAAGGTTCTGGTATTTGCGCGCAGTGCCGGTCGGGTCTCCGTAGCGCGCCGTTCCCGCCACGACGGGTTTGTCCTGCGCCATCACGGGCACTGCCAGAACCAAGCAAAGGGTAGCCGGGATCCATATTGTTCGCAGACGCATGGCTCTCTTCTCCTACTTCTAATGGCTCCCCATATCGACACTAGCAGCCGGTTCCGACGCCTGTCAAGCCAAGCTTTCAGCCTGCGCTGTCCTGATTCCGGGTGTAGCGCCGGCTTCCAGCCGGCAAAGGGCCGCCAAGATGGCGGCGCTACGTTCAAGTTAGGACAGCACCTTTCAGCCTGCGCTTCAGCCCTGACGATGTCAGCCGATATATGTCCGGCCGGTGGGGTATAATTCCGTTCGGAAATGAAAGCCTATGGGGCGCCCTAGGACCATGGTGTGCCCGCGCCTGGTAGGGAGGATTGCGTGGCCAAAGCCATCGAAAAAGAAATTGAAAAGCTCCGAAATGATATCCGCTACCACGAGTATCGGTACTACGTCCTGGATAACCCTGAAATCTCTGACTTCGAGTTTGACAAGCTGATGCGCCGGCTTCAGGAGCTGGAGGCCCGGAATCCGGAGCTTGTCACGCCCGATTCTCCCACCCAGCGCGTGGGGGGCCAACCGGCGGAGGAATTCCCCAAGGTGCAGCACTCCGTGCCCATGTTGAGCCTGGACAACACTTACTCTGTAGATGAGCTAAAAGATTTTGATCGCCGGGTGCGCGAGCTTTCGGGGCGTTCGAAGGTCGAGTATGTGGGGGAATTGAAGCTGGACGGGCTTTCCATGGCGTTAACCTATGAAGACGGCGTATTGACGCACGGGGTCGCGCGCGGCGATGGTGTCGAGGGCGAAGACGTCACGGCAAACGTGAAGACGATCCGCTCCGTGCCTCTCCGGATTGACCCCAAGAGGTCGGAGGTGATCGGCAATCCAAGGCGTTTCGAAGCTCGCGGAGAAGTCATCATGCCACGCAAAGCGTTCGAGCAGACGAATGCGCAACGCGAAGCGGCGGGCGAGGCGCGCTTCGCCAACCCGCGCAACGCCGCCGCGGGCTCCATGCGCCAGCTTGACTCGCGCATCGTGGCGCAACGTAAGCTCGACATGTTCCTCTACTACCTCCTCGTGGACAACCGCGAACCGCTTCGCGAACACTGGCAAAACCTTGAAGCCCTGGTCAAAATGGGCTTCAAGGTGAACCCCAACAGGCGTTTGTGCAAGTCGTTCGAGGAATTGATGGACTATATCCAGGAATGGGAATCGAAGCGCGACGGCTTGGAGTACGAGATTGACGGCATCGTCGTAAAGGTGAACGACATTCGCCTGTGGGAGGAACTCGGGACCACCGCCAAGTCCCCGCGCTGGGCCATCGCCTATAAATATGCCGCGCGCCAAGCCACCACGCGCGTCATGGATATTCGCGCCCAAGTCGGTCGGACCGGAACATTGACGCCTGTTGCGGACCTTGAGCCGGTGGATGTGGGTGGAGTCACCGTGAGCCACGCCACACTGCACAACATGGATGAAATCGCGCGGCTGGGCGTCAAGATCGGCGACGCGGTGTTGATCCAGCGTGCCGGGGAAGTCATCCCGCAGGTGGTCAAGGTGGTGAAGCAAGCTCCGGAGGGGCGCGAATTCAGCATGCCCAAGCAATGCCCCGTCTGCGGCGGGGACGTTCACCGCGCCGAAGGAGAAGTCGCCTACCGCTGCGTCAACTCGGCTTGCCCGGCCAGACTCAAAGAATCGCTGCTCTATTTCGCCGGTCGCCGCGCCATGAATATTGATGGGCTGGGAGAAGCCCTGGTGGATCAACTTGTGGACAAGGGACTGGTCCGCGACGTTGCCGATCTTTACGCTTTGACCCACGAACAGGTGGCGAATCTGGAACGGATGGGGGACAAGTCAGCGGGCAACCTCCGGGAGGAAATCGACAACAGCAAGAAGGCGAGCCTGGCGCGGCTGATATTTGCCTTGGGCATTCGCTTCGTCGGCGAACGCACCGGCCAGCTCTTAGCCGACCATTTTGCCTCGCTGGACAAGCTCGCCAAGGCCACCGAAGAGGAACTCTTGGAGGTCGAAGAAGTCGGGCCCAGAGTGGCCGAGAGCATCCTTGAGTTTTTCCGCGCACCGCAAAACCTGAAGGTCATCGAGAAGCTCCGCAAAGCCGGCTTGCAGTTCGAGTCGGCGAAAGTCCACAAGCCTGAAGGCAATTTGGCCGGAAAGCAGTTTGTACTCACCGGCACGCTGCCTCGTTATTCCCGCGACGAAGCAAAAAAGATGATTGAGGAAGCCGGCGGCCGCGTCACGGGCTCCGTCAGCAAGAAGACCGATTACGTCGTGGTCGGCGCCGATCCGGGGTCGAAACTCGACAAGGCCCGTTCGCTGGGAGTCAAAACGATTGAGGAGGGGGAGTTGCTCAAGCTTTTGGGTGGCTAGAGACGTTTTGACATTTCCGTAGCGCGGGCGTCTCGCCCGCTGTGGCG
>JBAVYG010000773.1:0-2696 GCA_049698675.1 Terriglobia bacterium | reverse complement strand
CCACTACCGTCAATCAGGAGGACACCGTGAAACACTTAGAGAGCGACATCCAAATTTATGCTGAGGCGCTCAATGACGCAATCAAAAAGCTCTTCGTAAACGATTCTTCGCTCCTGGAAAATGACGTGGCCGAGCGCGCGATTTGCGCCCAAATTGGCCAATACTTGAAGCCACACTTTCCGAACCACAACGTCGACGTGGAATACGACAGACATGGGATAGAACCTAAGAGGGTTCGCCTGCCAAAGAACTGCCGTAGCACGCACAAAAGCCTGATCCTCCCCGATATCGTAGTGCACCAGCGCGCGCATGACCGAGAGAATCTAATGGTGATTCAAGTAAAGAAAGAGACAAACAGCGAACCACGAGCCTGTGACCGTGCGATAGTGCTGGCAATGAAAAGGGACTTCAAATATGCCGTAGGGGTCCTGCTTGATCTTCCTGCTGGCAGCGGCGCAGCAGCGCGCACAGCAAAATTTGAATGGCTATCAAAACCGCCAGCAACACGCAAATAGCCCAGTGCCAACCGCGGTGCGCGCTTTACCCGGTCGGCTCATTGTGCTAGTCTAATTCGGATTGGTCCCCGGTCTCAATCCGAGTGGAGAGGGTGTAGCGTCTCAGTCTGAAAATAGGATCTTAGGATCTGGAAATAAATTCTGGGGGTCTTGCGATCGCAGTATTATGCCCGCAGTGATTGGAGGAGACCCAAATGGTCGATGTTGAAGAGATTAAAGCATGTTCAAGGATGAACTGTCCAAAGGGTGGAATTATAAGAGAAGGTGAGCCGACCAAGGAAATCGACGGAAAGCTATATCATGAGGAATGTGTTCCGACACAAAAAGAAACTGAATCCTACACCTAGCCGCAAATGAGACTCTGGCCGCTGGTCAGTTTAGTAATCGTAATGGTTCTCGGTCTTCCCCTATTGAGGAGAGCTGGTTGGAAGTTTTCGGAAGCCTTCCTTTACCCGTTCCCAACTTTTGTAGCGGTGGTTCTTCGTACGGCATGGGCAGTTGCTGTCGCTTACCTCACGCGGTATCTCATGGATTGGCTCCATTATGGTATTCTCCTCAAAGTCGTCCTATACGGTGCTGGAGGATACATCTCAATTCCGAATTACGGACTCTTCCGTGAGGAGACCATTCCGTATGACGTCAGGTATAAGCACGCAGCGATCAGTGTATTACCTGTGCCGGTGTTCCTGCTCGCCTCGGTAGCTTTCGCCTTTTTCGTTAAAGTTCGGCCAGGGTAGCTTAAACTCACTAGGATATGGGTTCAAACTGGAACACTGCAGGACATGGGCCTCCGGCCCACCCATAGCGTTGAAATTCACCGAGTCGTCCCCGCGAAAGCGCGGACCCACGTACGGCGGATTCCCGCTCCCTGGCTTTCGCGGAGGACAATCTTCGCGGATTATCGGCAGAGCGGCACTCGCTGTATTCAAGGGAGGAATTCGATTCGATCATGGCTAAAGCCCAAAAGTCACACCATCGTTATCGCGAAGACATGTCGGAGATGCCCAATTGGCTGAAAAAGAAAAAGTGCCCGAACCGCGACCGCTACCTCGCCGGAAAGCGGATTCTCCCCAAGAATCTGACCGGCAAAGAGAAGCTTCCTGACATCGTGGACGAGGTGTTTCTTGCCTACAACTCGGCCCGTCTTAAAGAGGGTTGCAAGCTTTTCGTGGAAAAGATGCTGGAGCCGGACGTAACGATCGGCATGAGTATATCGGGAGCGCTCACGCCGGCCGGGCTGGGGTGCTCCTCGATCGTTCCCCTTATCAAAGCCGGATTTGTGGACTGGATTGTCTCGACCGGCGCCAATTTGTATCACGACCTGCATTTTGCCTTGAACTATCCTGTGCGTGTAGGAAGCTTCACAATGGACGACACGGAGCTGCGCGACAACGATATCGTGCGCGTGTACGACGTTCTGCTCGGTTACAGCGATTGCCTGATGGCAACGGATGAAATCCTGCGCAGCATTCTTATTCAACCCGAATTCCAGAAGGAAATGGGCTCCGGTGAACTGCACCATCTGCTGGGCAAGTATGCAGCCGAGTGGGAGTGCAAAGCGGGCCTCAAGGACGTCTCTGTACTGGCGGCTGCCTATCGCGCAGGCGTGCCCTGCTACACATCATCGCCCGGCGACTCGACGATTGGGATGAACGTGGCCGGCGTAGAATTGCGCGGCAACAAGCTGCGTGTGAATCCGTCGATCGACGTGAATGAGACAACCGCTTGCGTTCTCGCTGCGAAACGGGCAGGAGGCAAGAGTGCCGTAGTTCTATGGGGCGGCGGTAGCCCCAAGAACTTCATGCTCCAGACGGAACCTCAGATCCAGGAGGTGCTGCGCATCAAGGAATTTGGGCAGGATTATTTCTTGCAGGTAACCGATGCACGTCCGGACACCGGCGGACTGAGCGGAGCTACTCCCAGCGAAGCCGTAAGCTGGGGGAAAGTGGATCCCGACCGCCTGCCCGATGCGGTGGTTTGCTACACGGATACGACCATCGCCATGCCTATCCTCACGCACTATGCACTCGCCAGGCACCCACGGCGGAAATTGCGCAGGCTTTACGACCAGCGCGGCGAAATGATGAAGGCGCTGACAAAAGAATACTTCCTGCACAACAAAGTGAAAATGATCGACGGCACGGATCCTGCCCTTGATTAGCTGTAGCGGCGGTCTATGAC
>JBAVYG010000772.1:0-19605 GCA_049698675.1 Terriglobia bacterium | reverse complement strand
GTCATAGAGCGCCGCTACAACGCACGGCGGTCATAGACCGCCGCTACAACATGAAGCCGAAATTTAAACCGCGCTTGCAACGCCTGAAATGGCTGTTCACCGACCACCCCGTTTATTACCTTACCGTTTGCACCGAGCCTCGGCGCTCAATCCTGGCAAATACCGAAATCCACGGTTCTTTCAAAAAGTTTGCGGAGCGTGCTACAGACTATAAGGTCCTTGTGGGCCGTTACGTAATCATGCCGGACCATGCGCATTTCTTCGCCGCTTTTTCGCCCAGTTCACCGTCGCTTTCTATGTGGATGAAATCGTGGAAAAACGGCTTATCAAAAACCTTGAGGCAGATGGGAATTCCAGCTCAGCACTGGGAAAAAGACTTTTTTGATCACGTGATGCGGTCGGCAGAATCCTACGAGGAAAAATGGAACTATGTGCTCCAAAATCCCGTCCGCGCGGGTTTGGTTCAGCGTGCGGAGGATTGGCCCTATCAAGGGGAAATACATCAACTGACGGTTTTGTAGCGGCGGTCTATGACCGCCGTCGTGATTTTCAATCGCATCAGCAGTCTATGACCGCCCCCTGTATGTTGACTCTTATCGGCGCTCATAGAGCGCCGCTACAACCCCGGCCCGAGGGGAACTATGTCGTTCAATGCTGCAATCGCCACCGCTGTCTCGCGAGTGCATGACCAAGAGTCATTTTTCAAGACCCTGCTGGCCGAGCAATTGGGATGGCCAACCGGTGACGTCAGCGAGATCGGCGATATTGCTTATGGCTGGTCTGCCGACGACCTGAGCGCCGCCGAACTTAACAAGAGCCTGATTGATGGCAATGTGTGGCAGATTCAACCTGCCGAGCAAGGCCAGCCCTGGGGAATCTTCATTCTGGAATTCAAGAACCCCGATGCGCTATCGCCTCGAAGGGGCATGGCTGGAGTGCTTCGAAAGGTGCTACGCGGCCTGGTGGCTTCCCGCCGCCGCGACCCCAAGCTCCCCTCGTGGAAGCGGGAACACCTCCTCTTCATCTCCACGTATAATTGGGAAACATTCCGGTTTGCTTACTTTCGGACCAAACCGAACGACCCGCAAGCGACGCGCCTAACGACGTTCGGTTGGGGTCCCGGCACATCAAATCGGACGGTTTGCGAATTCAACCTTCCCGCGCTCAAGTGGCCTGAGCCCCCTTCCGACGCCGCAGGTTGGGTCAGCGCCTGGGCCCAGGCTTTCGATAAAGAGCCTCTCACGCGGGACTTCTTTAAGCGATTCGACGACGCGCTGGAGGCCATCAAAGCGGATCTGGAACAATACCAAGACAAGCTTTCCTCCGCGGAAGCCTACACGCAATCCCAATTGCTCCTTGAGCGTTTGATCTTCCTTTACTTCCTTCAGAACCGCGGCTGGCTCAACCAGGACAGGCGCTATCTTCCAGCGCGTCTCAAGGATTATCTCGACAAGCCCGACGCCTTCACCTATTACGCCGGCTTCCTCGACAAGCTCTTCTGGAGCCTCAGCAGTCCTTCTGGCGCGGGAGGAGACCGGTTTCCTGGAATCCCCTTCCTCAATGGCGGGCTCTTCGATGACGATGAATTCCGTCAACCCCCCGAGACCCGCAAGACAAACCCACCACTCAAAGTCCGCAACCGAACGATGAGGTTCGTCTTTGAGCAGCTCCTTGAAGCCTTTAATTTTACGGTGACCGAAGACACCCCGTTCACCCAGGAAGTGGCTGTTGACCCGGAAATGCTCGGCAAGGTCTTCGAATCCATCGTGCTGCATGCCGAGGCTGCGGACCCGGATGCCATCGCCCCCGACAAGCGCAAAGCCACGGGCTCCTACTACACCCCGCGCATCGTCGTTCATTTCATTTGCCGGGAAGTCCTGTATCAGTACCTACTTGCGCACTTGGACTCCCCTCCTGGATCAGGAGGGGGCCGGGGGGTGGTGGAAAACTGGGGCCCACGTCTGAAGACCGTGCTCGCCATGGACGCCTCAGACGGCCTCGATGACGAAAAGCGCGAGCTACTGAAGAAGACCCTCACGCCCGAGCAGGCCGTCCAAGTGCTGGAACTGGTGAGGCCGTTGCGCTGCTGTGACCCGGCCGTCGGCTCCGGGGCCTTTCCGGTGGGATTACTCCACGAACTGGTAAACCTCCGCCGTGTGCTCACAACCGTCGCCAATGGCTACGTGGACCCGGTGCGCAAGCAAGGAGCCCAGTGGCTGCACGAGGCCAAGGAGGACATCGTCCAGAACTGCCTGTTCGGTGTGGACATCCAGCAGCAAGCCATTGAAATCTGCCGCCTGCGGCTCTGGCTCAGCCTCGTGGTGGATTACGACCTGGGTCTTGACCCCTTCACCGCCGAAAAGAGCCAGTTCAGCAAGGCCATTGACCGCATCTCGCAGCTTCCTAACCTGGAGATGAACTTCCATCGCGGGGACAGCCTGCACGACCACATCTGCGGCGTGCCCATCGTGATTCTCCCCGATCGCGCTTCGCGTCACGCCGATGAGTTCCACGCCATCGCCAAGCTGGGGCATGACCTCCACACCGCGAAACGCGCCGAACGCAAGAAAAAGCTTCGGTTGCAGATCGTGGAAAAGCGCCTTGACCTCAGCCAGCGCATTGTCCAGGAGGAAATCAACGCTTTGAGGCGGGATGACTCCGCGCTGGACACTCTTTTCGGGCTCAGCGAATCGGCGGCGGAGAAGCGTAAGAGAATTGCTGGCGAGATCGAAAAACTCGAAGAGGCGCTGAAGAAAGTGAGCAGGGACCGAGAGGACTTAGAGGGGCTGTCCGCCCGCGAGTTTGATCGGCAGTTCTATCCCAAGCTACGAAAGCTGGAGGGCGCTGACTTCGACAGCCCCTTCAACTTCGCCTGGGCGATTGATTTCCCGAACATTTTCGGCAACGGCGGTCGGCAAGGCTTCGACATCATTGTCGGCAACCCACCATTCGTGACTGCCCGCAACCCTGAGAAACGCGAACTGTGGCGACAACGCTGGCCAAGGGTCTGCCACAAGAAATATTCATTGGTCGCACCGTTTTTCGAGATGAGCTTCGGCCTCCTGAGGCTCGGTGGAGAACTTGGATTCATTGTGTCCAATGCATTTGCGAAGCGGGATTTCGGGGAGCCTCTCGTCAGTGATTTTTTCACAACGGTCGACGTGCAGAAGATCGTCGACTGCTCCGGTCTAATGTTCCCTGGACATGGAACTCCGACTTGTATCGTCTTCGGCTCTTGCGAAAAGCCAGACTATAAAGTTCCTGTCCGCGTCGTCGGAATTCTTCCCGGGGGAGGAGACCTGCGAACACCACCGGAAGAGAGTCCTCTCTGGCATTCAATTGAGTCGCACCACGATCAACCGGGATACTCCGACATTCGCATATCCGTGGCGGAGCGCCCCCGTCATGACATGAGTAGGTTTCCATGGAATTTCGAGGTCACGAACCTCAGCGTTCAGACCGCCTTAGAGGCTAGTCGTCTCGGGTCTGTTTCGGAGTTCGTTGAGTCCATCGGGGTTTGTTTTTTTACGAACGCGGAAGAAGTGTTCCTGCTACCAGCAGCATTTGCCAGAAAGCTCAATCTCACACAGGAATTGCTGGAGCCCTGTCAGAAAGGTGAGGAGATCCGTAACTGGACGGCAGAGGCAGATTTCCTCACCCTGCGGCCGTATACCAATGATTGGGTCCCAATCGACTTGGCAGAGTACCCTAGCGTTGGACGTTACTTGAAATGGTTCCGAAAGCCCCTTGGAAGCCGTGCTACATTCAGTGGGAAAACGTACGATCAAGAAGGAAAGCTCTGGTACGGTTATCACATCATAAACAAAGAAAAGCTCTCCAACGCGCACCGAATCGGCTATTCGTTCATCGCAACCCACGGCCATTTCGTAGTAGAGCCGAGCAGGAGGCTTTACAGGCAGACCGCTCCTATTATTGTTGTGCGTAACCTTACCATCCAAATGTGTCACCTCGGGGGTGCGCTCCTCAATTCCAGCGCGGCGCTCTTTTGGCTGAAGCAGGTGTGCTTCAACAAAGGCGCAGGGGAGGACGAAGAGCGCGACCGATTCGAGTTTGCAGGCGGCAAGGTCGAGCAGTTGCCGGTGCCACAGCCCATTGCCGACGCCTTGCAGGGCAAAACCAACGCGCTGGCAGAAAAGCTCACAAAGCTCTCGACCGCGTGCTGGGAGCGCGGCCAGCAAATGCCCGGCCTCGCATTGAAGAAGCTCTTCGAGAAGCCCGCCGAGGCCTACCATGAATGGAACAGCTCGCTGCCGGGATACGTGCCACCCAACCCTGAGCTTGGCGCGCCGTTCCGAACCGAAATTGATCTTCGAAATGCTTACCTCGGCACCCAAGCCATTCGTGAACGCCTGCGCCCTGAAATGATTGCCTTGCAGGAAGAAATGGACTGGCTGGTGTACGCCGCCTACGGCCTATTGCCCGCCGATCATCCGGCTGTCTCTGTAGCGGCGGTCTATGACCGGCGCGATGACCCTCGCGATGACCGCCGGGATGAATCGGCGCTCATAGAGCGCCGCTACAGTACACTTGATCGAGATGAGCGTCCGTTCCGCCTCTGGCAGCGAGTCGAAGGCGACTACGCCGGCGCTGTCGCCCTGATCCCTGCAAGCTGGCCCGCCGAACGCCGGGCGCTGTGGGAGGCTCGCCTTGCCGCCATCCGAGACAATGAGCACATCCGTCGCATCGAGCAGCCGGTCTACAAGCGTCGCTGGGACGAGCAATGGAAGGTCGGCAACCAGTGGCGTTGCGGGCCTGTGGCCTACGCCGCCGAATTCATTGACGCCTTCGAATGGTGGCTTCGCGAGAAAGCCGAGTGGTGGCTGGAAAATAAGAAGGACGGCGGCCCCGCAGAGCTCACGGAATGGACCCAGGCCCTCTGGAAAGATTCGCGCATTCAAGCCGCGTGGCCCGTCGCGGTCGAGAATTATGCCATCTTGGAGGCTGACAAAAACCGCGAGGGGGTTGAATCTCCAGAAAAAGGAAAACTGGAAGAATCAGAGTCACTCTTCGGTGATTATTCAGCTTTTCAGAAGGCCTTCAAGCGCATCATTGACGAAGAAACCGTCCCGGAAGGGTTTCCCTTTGGCATCTCTTACGACGACCTGGAAAAAAAGCTGAAGAAGCCTGTTCCGGCGAAACTCGCAAAAGTGCGCGGCAAGCTCAACGTCCCGCGCGAGCGCTTTCACCTGCGCGAAAAGTCTACGTACCTCTGGGCCGGTTTGCAGTTCCGTTGATACCTGATGGCCGAAATCGGGAAGGTGATCGAAGCCCACGGCGGCTGGCCCGGCGCCTTCGTCACTAGTAAACAATCCTAAATCCGCCGGTGGCGCATATATTGTCATGTATGTATGCGCCCCGCTACCCCACGCAACTTCATCGCCCACCGGCTGATTAACCGGGATGGCGAGCGTGGCAGTAACGATGTCGTCTTTGGAATCCGAGTCGCGATCGCGGTCGAGACCCAGATAATTCCCCGTGGCATCGTCCACTTTATCCACGTGCACGGGACCAAACTTGCCATCGGGGCCGGGGTATCGAAAGTACCAGGCGAATTGTTCTCCCCAAACCTCCACCCTCATTGATCCCGGCTGCGGCCCCATAAAGTGGACGAATGCCCAGATGTGGTAGCCCATCAGGTTCAGTCCGATGAAGATGATTGCGGCAGCAGTAGTCCAGGTGAGCTCGAGCTTGTTATTGCCGTGAGAATAGCCCGCCTTTCGCCCGTCTCGACGGTCGCGATAACGCCAGACAGCATAGGCCAGCGCCAGTTGGGCGACCACAAAAATGGCCCCCGTGATGGCGAGCGTCAGCATAAATTGGTGGTCGATGGCGTGCCCGTAATTGGCCGTGATATGAACGGGGAACCACCACGTCTTGGCCAAGAAAAAGTAGCCGGAGAGACAGGTGATAAGGATTACCACCAGCGCAATCGCCAGCCCCATAGGTCATTGCTCCTGTCGAGAGTTCCCCGCCTCACCAGGACGTTAGGTGAAGAACCAAGGCACGCTGAGTTTTGGATCGAAAAGCCCTGTACAAAACCTGAAGGAACTTCCCTTTAACTTGGATGAAAACCCCACCCCACAGGGTTCGGAAAAACCAAACTTAATGGCCTACTGTAGAGGCCCCGACTTCGGACGTTTGAGAACCCGTATTAACCCTGCCGGGGGTCGCAGTGTCATTCCGAGCGCAGCGAGGAATCTCGCTCTGATTGTTTGTTCCACCTACGCCGCGGCGACGCCGCCTTGAGCTCCGTACCAAGCGGCGCTCAAGTCTTTCCAATCACGATTCACCGCTTCGATCAAGGCGATCTTCTTCTTTCGGCTCCAGCTCTTAATCTCCTTCTCACGAGCGATGGCGGCCAAGATTTCACCGAACGCCTCGTAGTAAACCAGTCGGTTGATGTTGTAGCGTGCCGTAAACCCTGGCAGCAGCTTGCCTCGGTGCTGGAGCACCCGACGTTCCAAGTTGCTCGTCACCCCCGTATACAGTGTGCGGGATTTGCTCGCCATGATGTAAACGTAGCAAGTCTTCAACGCTGGAACCCCCGGCCCCTCTGCCCGCGCCCAGCGCGATCCGCCCCCGCCCAGAGCGCGATTCCTCGCTACGCTCGGAATGACAGCGTCCAGATCTGATTGTCCACCGTCAACGGTCGACTACTACGAAGGCGCCTTAAATGTGAAATCGGCAGTCTTTGTCTCCTTGGGTCCCACGGTCACTTTCTGCTCTTGAGTTTGGCCCTGCCCGCCGCCAATGGCAGTCCAAGCCCCAATGGTGTACTCACCCGGCGGAAGGCCCTTGATTGTGTACGTGCCATCGCTGCCCGTCACGGCGTAGAAGGGAGTTTTCAGCACGCCAATGTAGGCACGCATCCAGGGGTGCTGGTTGCACTTTGTCGGGATCATCACTTCTTCACGTGTGAATTTCTGCTCGATAGGAGCGTCCCCCGGCGCCTGAGACATGTTCCATTCCCGGTTGTCCTTGGGCATGGGGTGGATGTTGTGGGTGGTGGCGTCGCTGGAGACGATATTAAGCGTTTGCCCCACCATGACGCCAAGCACATGCGGCTTGTACATGCAGCCGTCCTGGCCCAGAGTCACGGGATCTGAAGGCAGAGCGAAAACGTACTTTTCAGCCCCCGACTTCACGTACACGAAAACATTGGGCAACGTCCCATTGGAGTTCACCTCATCATCTTCGGCAAAAACCGGCCTGCTGTGCTTCTGTACGCAAGCGGGGTCCTGATCCATCATGATCCGGTGGGGCTTCGGCTTTGTTCCCTCGAATGAGACCTTGCCGGTGACTTCGCCCACCGTGGATTGGTCGATAGGGGTCGGCTGTGGCGCGGTGGTGGTTTCTGCCGGTTGCTCCGCCGTCTCCTCCGTCTTCTTGCTGCAAGCGACCAGGAACAGAGTCAATGCAGTCACAATTGAGAGCGAAAGGACGATTCGTTTTTCCATTGTCATGACCTCTCCGCGCCCTTCGAGTGCGGCGCTGTGATTGAGCTAATGAACTTTACTGAGCCTGTAGGGGCGGTTCCCGAACCGCCCCTACGCCTGACTGAGGTTTGCGCCGGTTCTCCGTTGTCGAGGGTCTTACAGGAGCCGGATTCAAATTGCTCCCGCTCATCTGGATGAGCCGCTGCTGCTCCTGAGGAATCAACTCGAACAGGTAGCGAACCAACAGCTCCGCGTGGTCGCCGTTATAGCCTTTGAAGGTCGGCGGCGTAGGACCCGCGAAAACATAATGGTCCGCCTGAAGCTTGAACAAGCCTGACGGCATGGCCGTGCCGGGATCGATCAAAGCCGGGTCGAGGATCCAGTGGCGAGCCCAATCGGGTTTCAGCCGGTCGGCTGCCAGGAGGAAATTCGGCGCCGTCGCGTACTGGTCGTGGGATGGAGACCCGATCGCATGACACTTCAAGCAGGGTGCTCCAGGGCTGGTAAACAGCGCCCTCGCCATGGCGATTTCCTGCCCTGTGAGCGGTTCTTGCTTCACAGGAATGTAAGGCATGGGTTGTTGTGACAGCGCCTGGAAAAATCTCACCAGCTTCCGAATCTCGATAGGAGAAAAATAAAAGGTTGGCATCCGCAGTTTCAAGTAGCTGCGCACGCCGTCGCGGTCGGTATCTTTCTCACTCAAGGCAGGGTTGGCGAGGAACTTGGCCAGCCACTCGGGGTTGACGCGCGCGCCTTCCGTCAGCAGGCGGGGCGGCAATTGGCCCTTGCCATCGGGCGTCTGGTACTGCGGCAAGTTCATTACCACGCTGCTTCGGCCAAGTGTGAACTGGTGGCAGCCCATACAGTTGTATTTCTGGACGATCCACCAACCTTCCTGGATATCGCGGCGGTAATCTGCCGGGCGGTAGAAATACCGCTCGGGGTACTGCGAGGTGACGCTGCCCATCAGAAATGTGGTGAGAGCTCGGATTTCACCCGGCTTGTTCTCAAAATCAAAGTCCGACATCTTCAGTCCTTCGCCTTCGGCCTTGATCATCCCCGCGTCGAACAACTCCGGCTTGGCCAGCTTGTGCTCGAAGAAGCCCTTATGACTGTACCAATCCTTCTCCTTGGCTTGCTTGATGAAGAGGGCGAAGTCCATCTGCTCGAGGGGCTTGCTCCCCTCCGCCGTTAATTCGGTCCCGATCCTTCCCTCGTTCTCAAGGCCCGCAATCTCATGACAACCTGCACAGCCGTAACGCCGGACGATCTCTTCTCCCTCGGCCTTCATCTTGGGGTCGTTTAGGTAAGGAGCCGGCGGATAACTGGATGGGTCTTTCTCCTTCAATGTGGTGAGGTAAGTGGCGATGTTCCGCGCCTCATCCCAGGACAGCCGGAGATTCGGCATAGGGGTCATCTGCTCGACCAGCAGCTCGTGACCGTCGTTCGGGCACTTCGAGTGGGTGAGGTCGAAGACGAAGGGCAGGCCATGTTTCTTGTAATCGTCCGCCGTCTGGTCGCGTTTCTCATAAGGGCAGTAAGGACTCGTGCGCTGGCGAGGATCGTGAATCCAGCGGGCCAGATAATCGTAGTTATCCTTCTCTCCCACCCGGCTGAGATTGGCGGCGAACCACCCACTCACGGCATTCGACCCTTCGCCCACCGAGTGGCACGCCAGGCAACCGCGTGTCTGGAAGCTCTCCTTGCCCTTCACGAGATCACCCCCAGGCTGCTTGGGAAGTTGCCCGTTAAGCCCGCTCTGCCAGATGAATGCTGCGACGGCCGGCAGTTCATCCTCATCCAAGCGGAACCGCGGCATTTTCGTTGTAGGCCGGAAGGCATGAGGGTTTTCCAGCCAGACTGGGACCCACTCCGGCCGGAGCTTCATGCGGACCTCTTTGAGATCAGGCCCAATCTTCTTCACGTCCTGCATCAAGTTCTTGGCGCGAAGGTTTTGCTGGTCGATTTGCAGGCTGATCTTGCTGATGGAAACTTGAAGCTCGTTGGCCTTCAAATAGAGCTTCTGCGCGGTTTCGTTGTCAGGAGCCTGGTCGCCCGCCAGGATGCTCTTTTGCGCCTCCAGCTTGTCTTCCGCACCCTGCCTCTCCAACTGTTCGATGGCGCGTTGGGTGGAAATAAGGTCTTCCGGCTCGGCGTCATATCGCTCGTAGCGATGACAGCCCATGCAGCCTCGCCACTCGAACAGTTGCTTGCCCCGTGAGAGGGTCGAAGCATGGTCGAGCACCATGTCGCTCGCATGGCATTGCTGGCATCCGGCCTCGACATTTTCCATGGGATGGAGCGGCCAGAGCCAGTGCTCGTCGTGCCCATGGGCCTTTTCCATTCGGGCGATTTCCATGCCGTTGCCGTTGTGACAAGGCGTGCACCCGAATCGGTCCGGGTCGTGGATACGGAGTAGTTCCGTGTCTGGATGAGATGTGAAGGCTGCGGACAGGGGGTCTTTCATTCCACCCATGTCCTTGTGAGTCATCACCACAGACTCGCGGATTCCCACGTGGCAAGTCTCGCAGCGGTCCACAATCCCGGCGTCGGGGTTGTTGATCTGCTTGATCTCCACCGTAAAGTCTTCGTTCTTTTTCTGAAGACCCCGCAGAGCCTCGACCGTTAGCCCGTCAATGTGGTCTTTCACGTAAGAGTCAACCTGGATCTGTAACTCCGAAACAGGGCGAAGCAGGCTCGCCTTTTCGAGCAGGAGTTTCCCTTTCTCCTGCTCCAGATCGTTGAACTTGTCCTCGAGCGCGTCGAAAGTCAGTCGCAGACTTTCTTCCTTGGCGCCGGGCTGGGCAGGAGGAAGGGTCAGCTCGAATGGCCCTCTTTCGTATTTGTCGAGATCTTTCTGAAGTGACTGTTTGCTCCTAGGGCTGGAGGTGTGTTCAATGACATATACCTGTGAGCCGACGTAAGCTCGCGCCGTGGTGAGCAAATTGAGGACCGCGGTAGTGCGAGCCTCCACCCGCGCCGCCTGCGCATCAAGATCCTTGACCTTGGGGGCCGTTTCCTTCTCCAAGTCCTCGAGTTTCTGCTTGAGCGCCAGGAAGTCCGGAGAGTTCTCTATCGCCTTTTCCTTGGCGCGCTGAACAGGCGCCTGCTTCCTCAGAAAGGCGCTGTACCGCTGGACGAATGCCCTCTGGTAAGCCTTCCAGGGTCGCAAGCCAAAGAACTCATCATAGAGAGACCACACCAGAGTTACGAGCAGGAGTACCGACGCGATGAGCAGGTACACCGCAAGGGATTGGCTTACGACCGGGTCTTTGTCCGGCGAGTTAGGCAAGCCGTACCTCCTGGGGTTGACAGCGATAGGACCTTAGACGTTGAACCATGGAGTAACCCAGATGTACTTGATCCGGAACAAATGGCGAATCAGAATCTTGATCGGCAACAGCAGCATCATGATCAAAAAGACTTGCATGGTTGCATACTGAAGGAAACTCATACGCGCATAGACTTTCCGGTTGAAGGCCGTGGCCGTAATGATCTTGTGCAGCCCGAAGCCTGCGGCGGCAAAATACAGTCCCATGGCCATGGCGCCCAAGACGATTTTTCCCCACATGGCGGTGATGCCAAAGAGGTCGGGGAGATCGCGGTTCACTTCGAATACCACCCGGCTTGGATCCCAGGTCTGCCCCGGCCAGAACCACATCCATCCCGGGCCGCGGATAAAGGTGCCGATGACCACCATCAGTAGCCACAGGAGCATGAACCCCACACAGAACGTCCCGATGGCGAATTTCCGCTGCTTCAGCGTGTAGTAGCCGGAGCCCAGCGGATTGGCGTCGATATAAGGGATAATCATCAGTCCGATAATAATAAGCGTCGGCATCACCACGCTGGCAATCCAGGGATCGAAGTAGACCAGCATCTCCTGGAGTCCCAGGAAGTACCAGGGCGCCTTGGCGGGGTTCATGGTCAGGTTGGGGTTGGCAAGCTCCTCGAGCGGGGCATTGAGCATCAGCGACCAGACCATCAGAATGACGGTCAGGATAATCGCCGCCAGGAATTCAATCCGCATCAGGTAAGGCCAGGTTTGGACTTCCCGCGCCCAACCGGGCATCCAGGGCTGCGTCTTGCGGTGATGCGTCTTGGCAAGTTGCGGGTCAGCTTCAAGCTGCGCAATCAGTCGATCGTTGGCACGCGCCTGCCGAATAGCGTACCAGGTATAGAAAGGCACTAGAAAGAGAATCGCGACAATGGGAACGTTATCGGGAGCGGAGACGATTTGCCAGAGTTGATGCCAGTCCATGTACGAACCTGCTTCGAGTCGGGAGTTACGGAGTCGAGAGTCGAGAGTCAAGAGTCGAGAGTACGAAGTCACGCGTAAAGGGTAAGCGATGAAGATAAAAGTTTAGTTTTCCGGTATCCTTCATCTTTCTCCCTTGCCGGTTATCCTTCATCCTTCTACCCGTTTTCGACTTTCGACTGCTCAACTTGTCAACTGCTCTCTCGACTCTCGACTTCTTGACTTTCTCCAGTGCCCTTAAAATTTCCGCTCCGGCTTAATCTCGGATTCCAGCATCATCGGGGCCGGCCCGGAAATTCCACCATCTTTCCTCACGCGCCAGAAGTGCACGCCCATGAAAGTCGCGGCAATAAGAGGAATGGCGAGGCAATGGCAGATATAGGCTCGAAGCAAGGCGTTGGCGTCCACAATCGAGCCACCGAGCAAGGCGAAGCGCACATCGTTGTATGCGGTCATCCCGAGTTGCGGCCCAAAAGGCCCCTCGTGCCCCAGCAGCGGTGTGGCGCGCGCCATATTGGTTCCCACCGTGACCGCCCAAAACCCCAACTGGTCGTCAGGCAGCAGGTAACCGGTGAAGGAAAGCAGCAGCGTTAGCACCAGCAGGACCACCCCTACGCACCAGTTGAATTCGCGCGGCTTCTTATACGAGCCGGTCAGGAAAACCCTGAACATGTGCAGCCAGACCGCAATGATCATCACGTGCGCGGCCCAGCGGTGCATGTTCCTGAGCAGCCTGCCGAACGGAACGTCGTTCATCAGATAGACGATGTCGCGATAGGCCTGCCCCTTGGAGGGGTGGTAATAGAACATCAGCAGCACGCCCGTGATCGTCAGCACAAGGAAGAGATAAAACGTCATGCCGCCCATGCCCCACGTGTAGTTGTACCGCACGGCGTCGCGGTTGATCTTGGCGGGATGAAGGTGGAAGAAAACGTTGGTGAGGACGCTCAGGGCCCGGCTGCGCTCGCTCTCGTCGTGCTTGACGCGGAAGATCGACTTGTAGAGCTGGGTCTTGGTTGGCTTCTTGAGGGTCTCGAGGTCTTCCTTCGCCTTTTCCTTGAGAACTTTGACGTCCTCCTGGACTTCCTCGAGGACGCCGGCGAGGCCTCTCTTTTCGGTGTTCTCGTTCGGCTCGTTAGCCATCGACCTCTCCGTTTGCAGTGGCTAGCGGTTAGTGGCTAGTTCACTAAGGGCACTAATCACTAGCCACTAACCACTGCCCTTCACACTAGCCACTGCCCTTACACAGTTATAAAAGCGCCGGGATCATCAAAGTCGTCCGGGCCGCCCTGGCTTTTGAACCAAGAATACAGCCGGCTGGTATCCACTACGATCTGCCCTTCGGACCCCAGCTCCACGTGGGCACGATCCATGGGCCGCGGTGCGGGCCCTTCAAAGTTGACCCCTTCGGGGGTGTAACCGCTCCCGTGACAGGGGCATCTGAACTTGTTCTCGGTCGGCTTCCAATCCGGTGTGCAACCCAGGTGCGTACACTTGGCAAAAATGCAGAAAAGACGGGGAGGCTCTTTGACTACCCAAATTCGGTAGGCCTGCTTGTATTTTTCATTAACTCCAATCTGGAAGTCCGAAGGATAACCGATGACGTGTACCGTCTCCGGCTCAAACAGCGCGCGGGGGAAGAAAAAGCGCAGAAACATCAGGAAATTGGCGATGACGAATCCCCACACACAACTCCAGACGATGCGCCGTCGCATCTTCCCTGAGTCAGGAATCTCTGGAGCAGAGCTGCTTGCAGGTTTGGGTGGAGCGGCTGGCTTAGCCCCCGGCTTAGGTGGAGTGGCAACAGCACTAGCCTCTGCTGCCTTTCCTGAGGTCGTGGAAGGCGCACCCTCCGCGTTCGCCATGCTCGAAGCTCCTCTAATTACGGGGTAGCAGAGAGATTTGTTTTCCAACCAAGCCCCAAAAACCCAATATAAATGAAAGCTGAAGCACGTGTCAACGTCTGGTAACAACAAATCGCGAAGTAATCAAGAGTTGACGCAGATCAAGAGATACCCACCTGATATATCGCAGCGCGATTTGGTTCCCAGCGGAGGGTTTGGCAAGGAGTCCCGTCCCAAATGCCACCACTACCCAACTCTCGTACCGCTTGACGATCCTCCTTGTGACTTGGTATAAGGAAATGGGGCATGAAAATCACAAGAAAGGCTTGGGCTTTAGCGCTCTCGCTCCTTCTTTCCCTCGTTCCAGGTGTGTCGCTGTTGGCTCAGAAAGGCCAGCGCGCGGGGTGTTGCGCTTCCTCGGCCTGTTGCTGTTGCAAGAACTGCCCAATGCACTCGTCACATTCCCCAACGCCTGAACGATGCCCCATGTCCAAAGCACTCCAGTCGCGTTCCATGACGACGTGTACATGCAGCATTTCACAGCATCCGCCAGCATCCGGACCGATCACTTCAGTTCGTTTAATCTTTGACCTGCCCGGGTCCGACGAGCCCGCGAAGCTGGACTCATCTCCTTACCGTCAAATGGCCAAATCAGTTGCACCAGAAGATGCTTTTATCCCCCCACCGGATCAACCTCCACGGACCCTCTAAACGCCCGCTGTCCCCCAAGTTCTGCGCGGGTTGGTGTGTTTTCGAGGAGGTTAGACATGCGTCCACGGCATAGCTCTTTTGCCGTTGCGTTAGTGCTGTTGTCCGCATTGCAGTTCTACGCCTCAGTTCCTGCAAGTGTTCGCGGTATCGTTCACGATCCGACCCACCGCCCCATCCAAGGCGCGCGGGTGACCCTTCGTGCTCTCGCTTCGGGATGGACCCAAACAGCGCAGTCGAATGCCGACGGCGAATTTCAGTTCGACGCCGTCCCAGTGGGGGACTATAAGGTCTCGCTGAGTGCTCCAAACTTTGCGCCCTCTCAGCAACAAATCACCGTGACCTCAGGCAAGGCTCCGATTTTCCATTTCCAACTGGAGATCGCGGGGCTCAAACAAACGGTGGAGGTTTCGGGCGCGGTCAGCAGACTCAACACGCAGTCCTCCACTGTTCAAACCGCGGTCTCGCCGCAGGAAATTGTGCAGACTCCGGGCGCGGATCAGACGAACAGCCTGGCCATGATCACCGATTACGTGCCTGGCGACTACGTGGTCCACGACATGCTTCATATGCGAGGCGGCCACCAGGTGAACTGGCTCTTCGACGGCATTCCGGTGATCAACACCAACATCGCCGCCAATGTGGCGCCTTTAATTAACCCCAAGAACGTGGAATCACTGGAAGTCCAGCGCGGCGGCTACTCGAGCGAGTATGGAGACCGCACCTACGGCTTTTTCAACGTCATCACGCCTTCGGGGTTCGAGCGCAACAACGACGCCGAGCTGGTCACGTCCTATGGCAACTTCCACACCACAGATGACCAGCTTAACTTTGGTGGACACACGGAGCGCTTTGCCTATTACGCCAGCTTGGATGGCGACCGTTCTGACCTAGGCTTGGGCACGCCCACCTCGGCTGTGATTCACGACCAAGTGGGCGGACTGGGCGGGTTCCTTTCCCTTTTGTATAACTCCTCTCCGCAAGACCAAGTGCGGTGGATCGCCTCCCTGCGCGGTGACCATTATCAAATCCCGAACACGCCTGACGACCAGGCGGCCGGCATCCGCGATCTCGATCTCGAACGAGATTACTTAGTGGGTTTTCAGTGGGTTCATACCACACCCGGTGGATTGCTGTTCTCCCTCTCTCCCTATTTCCACTTCAACAACGCGCACTATGTGGGCGGGCAAGGAGATACGCCGTTCGTCCTGGACGACAATAGCCGCTCAACTTATGTGGGAGCCCGCGCCGTGCTCCAGGCGCAAAAGAAGGGGCACAATGCTCGATTCGGCCTCGAGGTCTGGGCTCAACACGATAACACCTTCTTTGACTTGACGGCGAATCCGGGCGGCCAAGTGGTTCAGCAGCAGGAGCGCCATTGGGCGAATACGGAGTCCCTCTTCGTGGAGGACCAGTACCGGGCAACTTCCTGGCTGACCGTGGACGCTGGCGTCCGGCTGACGCATTATGGTGGGCTGCTCAGCGAGAACGCCGCCGCCCCTCGGCTGGGTGGCGGCATTCGTCTGCCACGTCTCCATTGGATCGTGCGAGGTTACTACGCTTACTATTATCAGCCTCCGCCGCTCGACAGCCTTTCCGGTCCTCTGCTGCAATTTGCCCTGAATCAGGGTTTTGGTTTCGTTCCGTTGCAGGGCGAGCGGGACATCCAACACGATATCGGTTTGACCATTCCGTTTCGCGGCTGGGCGGTTGAGGTGGACAACTTCCACACCAATGCTCGCAACTTTCTGGACCATGATGTGATCGGCAATTCCGGCATCTTTATACCCTTGACCGATCTCGCCGCACTCATTAACGGAACAGAGATCACGGTGCGTTCGCCGGAAATCTTCAGCCGTGCTCAACTTCGGATTGCCTATTCGAACCAACTGGCCGAGGGTCTGGGGCCGATCACGGGAGGCTTGATCGAGTTCGCGCCCACAAGTTATTTCTTGCTCGACCACGACCAGCGCAACACTTTGAGCACCGTCCTCTCCCTCAGACTGCCTCGCCGCTTTTGGGCCACCCCCGCCGTTAACTTCGGGTCAGGCTTCTTGAACGGCGATGGCCCGGCACATCTGCCGCCCCACACCACGGTTGACATTTCACTGGGCAAGTACTTCGGAGAGAGATGGTCGGTCTCCCTGAACGCGGTTAACCTGGCTAATAACCGCTTTATGTTGGATGACAGCAATACTTTCGGAGGCACACACTTTGTGAACCCGCGCCAAGTTTACGGCGAGTTGCGCTACCGGTTCCACTTTTGAGCAGACATTCTCGGGCGTGCTGCGTATGATTAAACGAGACGGCATTCTGGAGGTTGCCCGATGGTCAAATTCTTCCTCTGGTGTATACTCTTGGTTCTTTGCTGGCCGCTGGCGTTGCTGGCCCTGGTGCTGTACCCGTTGCTCTGGTTGTTGCTTTTGCCCTTCCGCCTCGTAGGTATCGCGGTGGGAGGGGTCTTTGAGCTGCTTACCGCAATCATCACCTTGCCCGCGCGCGTCCTGCGTGGGCCGCACCATGCCTGAGGCGCTCAATGCGCCCGGGCGACCTCCCCGACCACCGCGCCGTCACCTCATGCTGCAACTCCCCCCCCCGGCTCGCGTCCCAGACCACTTTCATCCCGCGCTTCAGGGCGATGTTTCCGATCCAGGAAGTGCGCGCCGCCTCAAAGCCCACGTGGATGTTGGCATTGGGAGGCTTGCGACTGCGCACGCACTCGAGGAAGTTATTGAGGTTGTCAATCGTGCCATCGCGCTCGGCGCACACCAGGATTTCAGGGTCAGGAACAGGTGTGCCGGGCACCACCGCTCCACCTTCAGGATAAACCGCCATGTGGGCGCGGTCGACTTTCAGGGTGACCTTGCTTCCCCAGCCGATTGATAGCGGAGGAAGTTGCTACGCCCCTCCCTCAATCGACCCGCCACGGGGGGGCAATCGGCAATGAAAACTCGGTTTTCGGTTGCAGCCGAAGGCGGCGGTGCACGGGCTGGGCGGCTGCGAATGAATTCTGGCCGAAACGCTTAAACCTGTGATAGGTTCTGAGCACGCCATTGTCGCCGCCGTGATCTTGCGGATTGTTGGGATCGTGGCGGAGGCCTCTGCCGCCGGCGCGCTCTTGATTGTGGATCGTCAATGGAATCGAAGCTGGGCAAATCCGAGCTGATCAGCATCGTTGTTCCCCTCCTCAACGAGTCCGAGAGCCTGGAGGAACTGGGAAACGCCCTGCTCACCGTGGCTGCGACGCACGGGCTTGACCTCGAGGTGATTTTCGTGGACGACGGCAGCCGGGATGGCTCATGGGATAAGATTCGCCGGTTCGCCACTGCCGACCCGCGTATTCGCGGCATTCGCTTCCGGCGCAACTTTGGCAAGGCCGCCGCACTCGCCGCGGGGTTCGACGCCGCGCTGGGGCAGGTGGTGCTCCAGATGGATGCAGATTTGCAGGACGACCCCGCTGAAATTCCAAGATTCCTGGCCAAGCTGGAGGAAGGATTTGACGTCGTTAATGGCTGGAAGCGGGTCAGGAAAGACCCCTGGCACAAGGTCTGGCCCAGCCGCGTGTTCAACTGGCTCGTCAGTCGCCTGACGGGCCTTAAGCTGCACGACCACAATTGCGGGCTCAAGTGCTTTCGCGCCGAGGTGGTCAAGGAGCTGCATCTCTACGGAGAGTTGCACCGCTTCATCCCCGTGATGGCCCACGCCCGCGGATACCGCGTCGCGGAGCTGCCCGTCGAGCATCACCCCAGGCGCTACGGACGATCGAAGTACAGATTCCATCGTTTTGTTAAGGGTTTCCTGGATCTCCTTAGCGTCGTTTTCCTGAGTGTCTTCGGACAGCGTCCACTTCATCTGCTGGGCGGGATCGGTCTTCCCGCCTTCTTGCTCGGAGCGGCCGGGCTCTCCTACCTTGCGGTGTGCTGGGTGCTGGCGCGCTTTAGAGTGCATGGCTTTGGGCCCATTGGGACCCGGCCTCTGCTGATCTATTCTCTCGCCTGCCTCATCATTGGGTTTCAAATGCTCGCCATCGGATTTCTCGGTGAACTGGTCGCTTCTCAGAACATGCGGAACGAGCACAAGTACAGCATCGCAGAACTTACTCCACCCACTCGGGGGAACGGGAGATGAACGATCCGACACAACTCGACGCGCAAAACATCTCTTCCCCACCCCTTGCTCCCCTCCCCAACTGGGGAGGGGAATCAGGGGTGGGGGGGAGGCGCCTGGACTTTATACTGATAGCCGTGACCGCAGGGGCTGTGCTCGGCTTGATTTTCCTGGCACGCGCCGAACGGAACCTGCAAGGTGTGATCCTTCCCATGCACAGCGTCAATGATCGCTCGCGATGGGCGACGGTCTACAGCCTCGCGGAACGAGGGACCTACAACATCGATGAAACACCCTGGCCTAGTACGATTGACCGGGTCCAGCTCAATGGCCACTACTATTCCTCCAAGCCTCCCCTATTGCCGACTTTGCTCGCCGGCGAGTACCTGCTCCTGAAGAAACTGAGCTTCGGCCGGCTGAGTTTTCGCAATAGCCCGGAAACCGTCGTCCGCATTATTGTTGCCTCAATAAACCTCGTACCGCTGGTCATCTTTCTGGGCCTCTTCTCGCGCCTCCTCGACCGGCTCGCCCCTGATCCCTGGATTCGGGCCTACACGATGACAGCGGCGGGGCTGGGAACTTTCTTGACGGGTTTCAGCATCACGCTGAACAACCACACCATCGCAGCCTTCAGCTCGTTCTTCGCGCTCTATCCTGCCTTCCTGATCTGGCGCGAGGGGCAGCGCGGGCGGCGGCTCTTTGCCCTGGCAGGGTTCTTTGCAGGATTCGCCGCTGTGAACGAATTCCCGGCCATTGCTTTCCTGGTGGCGCTCGGCGCCGGGCTGGCCTGGAAGGCGCGGCGGCAGACTTTGACTTGGTTTCTCCCCCTTGCGTTGGTCCCCATCGCCGGGCACTTCTCGACGAACTACTTGGTTACCGGAGACCTTCGACCCGCTTACACGCACAAGTCAGCCTACGTATTTCCCGGCTCCTATTGGTTGATTGATCCGGCATCAGGCCGGCTGGTGGGCAGCGCGGTCGATCCCGCAAGCGGAAAGCCGACGGGGCAAATCGGCAAGGGAATCGACAACATGTATGAACCCTGGCCCGTGTACCTGTTCCACATGCTGGTCGGTCATCACGGGATTCTCTCACTCTCGCCGATCTTCATCTTCACCCTGATCGGGGTCTGGAGTTCCCTCCGGTCCCGAGGAAGCCCGCTACGCGCCTTCGCGGCGCTTGCTGCCTTCCTCACCTTGTTGTTGCTCGTCTTCTATACTTTCTTCGCCGG
>JBAVYG010000771.1:0-7188 GCA_049698675.1 Terriglobia bacterium | reverse complement strand
GTTCCACGCTGGGGAGGGAGCAGATGGGCGAACATGACGAAGTAACCCCTCACCTGGCTCCTGACTCCTGAATCCTAACCTCGATGCAAAGCCTCAGGATCATCTCGGCCATTTTCGTGAAGGACCTCCGGGTGGAGTGGCGCAATCGGGAGACGCTGGCCTCGATGTGCGTCTTTGGCATCCTGGTCGTGTTCCTATTTAACTTCGCTTTCGAACCGGCTCGTGAAGAATCGCTGCGACTGCTTCCCGGCCTATTGTGGATTTCGTTTGCCTTTGCCGGCGTGCTCTGTTTCAACCGGTGCTTCGCAGCCGAACGTGAGAATGCCTGCCTGGAAGGGATGACGCTTGCGCCGGTCGATCCCGGTTTGATTTATCTGGGGAAGATGCTGGCCAATTTGGTTTTCCTCGGCATCGCCGAGTCCGTCATCGTGTTCGCAGCCGGCCTCTGGTATAACTTCTCCTTTGTGCCTTCGCTCGGGTGGTTTGCTCTGATAACATTCTTGGGTACTGTGGGCTACGTCGCGGTGGGCACAACGTTCGGAGCCATCGCCGCCAACACCCGTATGCGGGAGGTGATGTTGCCGGTGTTGCAGTTTCCCATTGCCGTCCCGGTCTTCATCGCCGGTATCGAAGCTTCCACGGGAGCGCTCAAGGGCGATCCGCCCTCGCATTACATTGGCTGGATTAAGCTCGAGGCCGGCTTCGCCGTGGTTTTCACCGTGCTGTCGTACCTGTTGTTTGAATATGTTTTGGAGGAATAGTCCGTCATGCGCCCTCGGGATGGGTGGCAGGGACGGCCTATTGCATCGTTTTCCTCGGCAGTGTGGTCTATCTAATGCCTGCCTGACCCGTTCCGATGTCTTTAATCGGGATAGTGGGGGGAGTCTCCCGCCTCGAGATAGCGGCCTCAACAAAGTCCTCACAGACACACTCTTGAGCCAAGCGCTAGCCCCTCCGCGAAACTTGTGGTATATGTGGTTTGTCCAATTCAGTTACTAATAGGTCGCCACTTGAACGATCTGAAGCCACGAAAGCCTTCCCGGTCAAGCTGACTGGCCAGGCTGAACGACCTTGAAGGTGGGAGGCGAGAATGGAAGTTCGATGTCCGCACTGCGCCGGCGTGCAGTCAGTCTCGGAGGACGTGTTCGGCATTCGCGAGAAAGTGGATGTGGCTTGCCAGGTCTGTGGGAAGCCTTTCCTGGTTGTCAACCCCAAGGTCGCCACCTTGCGCATGGAGACCACGCGCAAGAGCGTCACGACCGTCAATTTAGAATACACTGAGGACGGCCGCCTGCTGGCGCTGCCGCAGGACAAACAGATCAGCCTGAAAGTCCTGGAAGGGAACGAGGCAGGCACAGTTTTCTCCGTGGCCAAGCCGCGCATCACGATCGGGCGTTCCCATGCCGACATCACCATCAATGACCGCGTGGTCTCGCGCCTGCATTGTGCGCTCGAGATCACCGAGGATACGGTGCTTCTTCGCGATCTCGGCAGCACTAACGGCACGATTGTGGGCAGTCAGCTTGTTGAGACCGCGACCCTGACCAGCGGCTCGACGTTCCGTGTAGGGATGCACATCTTTCAACTGCTGATCACTCCCAAAGGGGCATGAAGAGAATTGGGCGTTACGAAATTGTCGAAGAAATAGGCCGAGGAGCCATGGGGGTAGTGTATAAAGCCTCCGACCCGACCATCGGCCGCCTCGTTGCCTTGAAGGTCCTTTCACTCCACTCGCCGGAAGGCGAAGCCACTGCCGGCGCGCAAGAGGTCTTCGTGCGCGAGGTGCGGGCTGCCGGCCGTCTGACGCATCCTGCCATCGTTACCATTCACGATGCTTTTGAAGAACCGGAGGGCCGGCTGAGCTGCATCGTGATGGAACTGGTCGCAGGCCGCACGCTGGAGAAAATGCTCCTGGACGGCGCGCCCCTCGAAAGCGAGAAAGCCCTGGATATTACCCGGCAGGTTGCGGAAGGACTCGAATACGCCCACCAGCAACAGGTGATCCACCGTGACCTGAAGCCGGCGAATATCCTTGTGACCGAAGACGGGCGCGCCAAGATCACGGATTTCGGCATTGCCAAAATCACGGCGCGTGAAGGCGCCGTCCGGACCCTGGAAGTGACGGGCACGCCCTCCTTCATGTCGCCGGAGCAGGTCACCGGCGCGGACCTGGACGCCCGCAGCGACCTGTTCTCATTCGGCATCATCCTTTACCTGATGCTGACCGGGCAGAAGCCTTTCGTGGGTGATTCAGCCGCGGTGATGTTCAAGATTGCCTACGCGGATCCGGTCTTGCCCAGTACCCTGAACCCCAAACTTACGCCCGCGCTCGATTACCTTATCCTGCGTTGCCTCGTCAAAGACCGCAACCAACGATATGGCTCGGCCCGAGAGCTGCTCGACGACCTTGACGACATTCAGAACGGTCGCCCTCCGCGTTCACAGGCCGGTTTTTCGCAGATGGATTTGAAGACTGCTGAGCCCACTATCGTTGCAGGAAAGCCACTCAGCATTCCGCCCCCGGCGGCAACTCTGCCTGCCCGGCAAAAAAGCAGGGCGCGCCTTGCGACCCTGGTCGCGGCTCTCATGGTTTTGGGAGGTTTGATCGGCGTGGGTGCGTGGAGGTTAGGCCGGCGCGGGCCATCTCCGCCGTCGGCGGCTCCCACAAGTGCAACTTCGCCAGCCCTTCCTCAGCCCCCACCCGGTCAGGGACACCCGGCGCCGGGTCTGCAACCTGCTGCGCCTGGGGGAGAATCAAGCGCCGCTATGCAGGGTGGGACGGAAGCCAGGGAGAACGCACCGGGCGGTGGAAAAGTGACTTCGAAGCGCGGTTCCGTACCTTCAGCCAAGGCCGCTCCTCAGGAAATCAGCGCCGCAAGCGCGCTCGCGGCATCAACTCCCTCAGCCGCCGAGTCTCGAGCGGGGAAGTCTGGGCGCTCGTCCCTAACCCCTTCGTCCGCGACGAAAGCCGCCTCGGGAGGCAGAATTGTTCAACTGGTCTGCAAGCACGATCTGAAGGAGGGAACCCTGACCGTCGCAAGCGGTGGCCAAGTGATCTTCGAGGGAACTCTGAAAGGGAAGAAGAAAGGCGGCTTTCTGGGTATCAAGGGTGGCTTCGCCGGGACCTTCGCAAGCAGTATCCAGATCCCTTCGAGCGCTCAAGACCTGACCGTGCGCGTGGTCACGAAAGATGGTTCAACCGACCTCAGCCGGATGACCGCCCCACCTGCCACTGGAGGGGCCATACCCATGCTGCAAGTCGAAGTCAACCTCAACAAGCTGGCCCTCAACTGGCAAGCCCCCGTGCAACCGGTGCGTCAAGAGGCGGCGGGCAGTAGGCAGTAAGCAGAAGGCGGGCGGAGTTGTCCGTAGTCCCGCCGCGGCTGGTGCGTGGCCAGTTGTACAATGCAATCCCACCGCCATGCGCTTTGTTGCAACGGACACCGGACCACGGACCATGCGGTAGTGGGTCAATTTGATGTAGAGGCGGCTTTACGCCGCCATTTGGCGAGCTAAACTCGCCGCTACAGCATCAAATTGACCCACTACCGACCATGTAAATAAATCGACGGCCTCTGGCCACCCATGCTACCATTTCATGGTTCGATGAGTCTGTTCGGGAAGGAACCAGAGCATCGAACTTGTCAGACTTCGGGCTCTGTGCGACGGATGTTCGCGAACCCCGCCAGGTCCGGAAGGAAGCAACGGTAACGAGCCTCTCCGAGTGCCGCAGATCAACCCGAAGTCTGACCCAACCTATTTTGGATTTTAGATTTTGGATTTTAGATTTTAGATTCGAGCATGATACGTGGGTCCAGCCTGAGCCTTGAGCGCAAATCCAAAATCTAAAATCTAAAATTGCCTCCATGTCCTACCAAGTCATAGCCCGCAAGTACCGGCCTCAGGTCTTTGAGGATGTGGTGGGCCAGCGTCTGATCACCGACACCCTGAAGAACGCCATCCTCACCGAGCGCGTCGCACACGGGTATATCTTCTCGGGCGCGCGAGGCGTAGGCAAAACCACCACCGCCCGCGTTCTTGCCAAGGCCCTCAACTGCGCCCAAGGCCCGACGGTCACACCCTGCGGGGAGTGTCCTTCCTGCCAAGAAATCGCGGCGGGCAATTCCATTGACGTCCTGGAAATCGACGCGGCCTCAAACCGCGGAATCGATGAAATCCGCGAACTGCGCGAAAACGTGCGCTATCTTCCGGCGCGCGACCGCTACAAGATCTTCATCATCGACGAAGCGCACATGCTGACTACGGAAGCGTTCAATGCGCTGCTGAAAACCCTGGAGGAGCCTCCGCCCCGTTCGCTGTTCATCCTCGCCACCACAGAGCCACACAAACTCCCCTCCACCATCCAGTCGCGCTGCCAGCACTTCTCCTTCCGGCTGCTCGACTACCAGGAGATCTTCTCGCGCTTGCAATGGGTCTGCGCGCAGGAAAACATCAAGGCGGACGAAGGCGCCCTCAGCGCCGTCACCCAGGCTGCCGAAGGAAGCATGCGCGATGGCCTCTCTCTGCTCGACCAAGTCATTGCCTCCTGCGGAAACCAGCTCGAGGAAACGCGCGTCCGCCAGGTGCTGGGCGTGGTCCCCACTCAGTTGCTGAATAACATGGTGGAGGCCATCCACGCGGGGGACTCGCGGCGAGTTCTCGAGCTGTTGGGGCAACTTGCGGCGGAAGGTTATGAACTCGCGCATTTCTGCGCAGAACTCATCCGCGCCGTGCGCAACTTGATGGTGGCCAAGAGTTGCGGGGCGGAAAGCCCGCTGGTGCAGGTGGCGAGCGAGGAGCGGGCGCGGCTGGCGGAACTGGCCAGCCTTTTCGGCGAGGAGGACCTGGCTCGCTTCTTCAACCTCCTCTTGCGCACCGAAAGCGAAATGCGCTACTCGCTCCAGCCGCGCTTTCACCTGGAACTCGGGTTGATGAAGCTGGTGCACGCCCGGCGTCTTGCCTCACTCGAGGCGTTGCTGGCGCAGCTTGGCCAGCCTGGCTTGCTGGAGAAGACGATGGGAGCAGCGCCCAAAAACCTGGGCCCAGGTCCGGTCCGCTCCGTCCCGCTCAAGACCCAGGCGGCTGCACCGCCACAGGAAAGCGTTAAGTCGCTGGTGGCTCCTGCGCCGCCCAGCACGCCGGTTGCCGCGCCTGTGGCTGCAGTAGAAACGGTTCACCCCCCAGCCGCCGTTTCGACGCCGGCGGAAGATGCTCGGCTCTCCTCCATCAAAGCCGCTCTATTCGACCAATCCAAGCGGTTTCTGAGCAGTTGCCTGGATCATTTGTCCGGCTGGCGCTTCGAAAACGGCGAGGTCCGGTTTACTTTTGGGCACAAGGACTCCTTGTACGCGGATCTTTTGAAGGCCCGCGAACAACAGGAGACGTTGCGGGCGGTGTGCGCCCAGGTGCTCGGCCAGCCCGTCAGGATTTATGTTACACTTGAAGAGCAGGGAGCCGAGGCTCAGGTCCCTCGGCTCAGCGCACGCGAGCGGGCAGAGCGCGACCCAGGGGTTGAAGCTTTCAGGAAGAAGTTTGATGGCGCCTTGGTGGACGTCCAAGACCTCAGCCGGGGGTGAGCGATGAAAAATCTGCAACAGATGCAACAAATGCTGAAGCAAGTCCAGCAGTTTCAGGAGCAGCTCCAGAAGCAATTGGACGAACTGGAAGTGCAAGGCTCGGCGGGTGGCGGCATGGTGAGCGTCAAAATGAACGGCCAGAAGCAACTCAACGAAGTCCACATCGAATCGGAACTTTTTGCATCCCATGACCTCGAAATGTTGCAGGACCTCATCCTGGTTGCCGTCAATGACGCAACCCGGAAGGTGGATGAACAACTCGCCAGCCAAATGGGAAACCTGGCGGGTGGGCTCAACATCCCCGGCTTGACCTGAGGAACATCGAAACTCGAAAAGCGAAATTCGAAAATCGAAACTGGAAAAGCGAAGATCGAAAATCGAAACTCGAAATTCGAAACTAGTCCGACGCCACGGCAGCACCCAACTGGCAAGGCTTAGGTTTCGCTTTTCCATTTTTGCTTTTCCATTTTCGAGTTTCGATTTTCGAGTTTCCACTCCCATGAGAGACTACGCCGAGCCTTTGGCTCGCCTGATTGATGAGTTGAAACGGCTTCCTGGCATCGGGCCGAAGTCGGCGCAGCGCCTTGCTTTCCACCTGGAGCGCGTGCCGCGCGAGGAGGCCGAGCGTCTGGCGGGCGCCATACTCGACGTCAAAGACAAGATCAAGCTCTGCAGTGTTTGCAATAACCTCACCGAAGCTGATCCCTGCGAATATTGCTCCGATTCCCGCCGCGATCCCGAAGTCATTTGCGTGGTGGAGACACCCTACAACGTGCTTTCGGTTGAGAAAACGCGAGAATTTCACGGGCAGTATCACGTCCTTCATGGCCTCCTCTCGCCTTTGCAGGGCATCGGTCCCGAGCAGTTGAAGCTCAAGAACCTGATCGAGCGGCTGAAATCCGGCAAGGTCAAGGAACTCATCATTGCCACCAGCCCCACGGTGGAAGGCGAAGCCACGGCCGTTTACCTTTCCAAACTCCTCAAGCCCCTGGGCGTGAAGGTGACGCGAATCGGCATGGGCCTTCCCGTCGGCTCCGAACTCGAATTCGCCGACGAGATCACCATGCTCAAGGCCATCGAAGGTCGCCGCGAAATCTAGCCCACCATTTTTCAGCTCAGCAGTGCTGCCCGGCTCAAGTCGAGAGTCGAAGGTCGAAAGTGGACTAACTGATACTACTTTCGAGTCTGTCCCGCAGAGCGGGATCCCGCCCCGCGGCAACGAATCCTGAATTCTGCGCTTACCTGCGGGCACTATGTCTCTTGACAAACGGAAAAGAATAGGCTATTTCTCTAGCTTGCACCGGGCAGGTGCTTATGGCCTCAAGGCAACACTCTCAGCAGGATTCAGGATTCAGGAACAACTCTGGGAACGTGCCAGCCGGCAAGAAAAGCACAGGGAAGTCCCTGCTTTTGCTCAGACAAAACGTCGCGTCTTGTACGAAAGAGAGGAAAAGGATTCTTCAAAAGTGAAGGCACGACGCGGGAATCTCTATGAAAACAAAGGGCTGGCTTTCAGCGGCCCGCGCTGAAGCGGGAATGTTATAGAAAACAAAGGTAGTTACGCGTTGAAAGCGGGAATGTTGTTGAAAAGAAAGGAGGTAGAGAGTAGGTC
>JBAVYG010000770.1:0-2460 GCA_049698675.1 Terriglobia bacterium | reverse complement strand
ATGCTATCCATGCCGTATTCGAGTCCCCCGAGCCCCTTGTCGTCCAAACCCACATAACCCAAAATGTGGGCGGCCAAATCCCCTTTGGGGTAAAATCGCTTGCTCTCCCGCTGGAAATAAATTCCCTTCAGGTTGAGGTCGCGGACGCGGTTTGCTTCTTCGGGGCTGGCCTTCCTTTTCACCCAGCAAAACGCATGGGAGTTGGTGATCCGGCCCAGCAGGTCGTTCGCATCCAGGCCCAGCACGGGGGCTAGCAGGTCACTCACCATTTTGGGGTCAGGAATCTCGCTGGGTACGGCAAAGACGGAATCCACCGCCAAGCTCATGGCCAGCGGGTTCATCTGGCGGTCGAAGATTTCGCCGCGCTGGGGCGCGATTTCAATCATGTGCTGCTGCTGGCGCCGGGCCCGGGCCAGCAAATTCCCGTAATCGATGATCTGGAGGTGGTAGAGCTGAACGACCAGACCGGCCATCCAGAGAAAAAGAATGCCACCTAGCAACAGAGCCCGGTTCGTTGCGCGGGACCTGTCGGTTTTCTCCGGCCGCGCTTGGCTAATGCGAGGTGGCATGAGACTAGGGCTCGCCAGCGTTACCTTCGCCGATGGCGGCGAAGTTGCGCGCAAACTCCGCGCTCTCCGGCAGTGTCGGTGACGGCGCGTCCGCCCCGCCCCACTGGATCACTTGTTGCGGGCTGGGCGAGACCATCCCGAGATCCTTCCGCGCCAGCGTGTCGATCCTTTGTGGATCGGCCAGCGCGGCCTGTTCCAGCCGCAGTTGATGGTTCCATTCCTGCTGTGCGGCGCACTGGGCCTTGAGCTCTTCAATCTCGTAACCGGCCCGCACGCACTGCAAATGCTGCCACGAGAAAAGCAAGACAGAAAGAAAAACCAGAATGCCCAATCCGAGCAGACTGAAACATTCACGGCACTTCTCCAGACCTACCTCCCGCACCAGACGGGAGTTGTCAATGTGCTTGATAAAATGGATTTCCGGAAAACTCGCCCGGCCCCCCGCCAGTGGGTTTGCCGGACGCCGCCTCGGTTTCGGGAACGTAACTGCCGCCGTCGCCATGTTCCAGGGACTGGGGGCTCGGTGTTAGGGACTGGGGCAACTCAAATCCCATTCCCTACTTTTCCCCCTTCCCTCCTTTCTGCTGGTTATCGATTTCGAGGGCCGTTCGTTGCTCTCCCTGTCGCTGGTGCTGGGTTTTTCCTGGCCCCCAACATCTACCCTGCGGTCCTTTCCGCCGCCCGCAGCTTGGCGCTGCGCGAGCGCGGATTGGCTCGCACCTCCTCTTCACTCGGCCGCACGACCTTGCGCGTCAGGATTTGTGCCCGCCCCTGGTGTTGCCACGCTTGAAAGGCTCGCTTCACCATGCGGTCTTCGAGCGAATGAAAACTCAGAACCACCACTCGGCCGCCCGGCTTCAGCACTCCCAGCGCCTGCGCGAGCAGCGACTCCAGGCTTTCCAGTTCCCGGTTCACCGCCAGCCGCAACGCCTGGAAAGTGCGCGTGGCGGGATGAATGTGGTGGAGGGCCGCCCGGGAGGGGATCGCTCGCGTCACCACCTGCGCCAGTTCGGTGGTTAATCGATACGGACGGCCCTTCACAATAGCTCGCGCAATCCTGCGCGAGTGGCGCTCTTCCCCCAACTTGAAAATCAAATCCGCCAACTCCCGCTCGCTCATCTGGTTCACAAGGTCTGCCGCCCTGGCGCCCGTGGTCGGGTCCATACGCATGTCGAGCGGTCCTGGCGCGTTGAAACTAAACCCCCGGGAAGCATCCTCAACCTGCAGGGAACTCATGCCCAGGTCGGCCAACAGGCCGTCGGCAGGCGGAAGCCCGCTCGCCACGTGCAGCGCGTCAATCTCGGCAAAGTTCCCACGCATGGCGATCAGTTTCTCCCCAAAACTCTTCAGCCGTTCCTGGGCGGCTACCAGCGCCGCCGGGTCCCGGTCTATCCCTAACAACTTGCCGCTTTCCAGCCGCCGAAGAATTCCTTCGGCATGCGCCCCTGCCCCCAGGGTCGCGTCAATGTAGAATCCATCAGGCCGTACATTCAGAATCTCGATGGCCTCTCGCCACAGAACCGGGACATGCGCAAGCCAGGGTTCGGGATTCGGGTTCCGTGTATCGTTTTGAGCGAACGCATCATGGGTCACGTCTCGCCGAAGCCTGTCATTCCGAGCGAAGCGAGGAATCTCGTAAGCCGTGTTTTTCCAGAGCGAGATTCCTCGCTTCGCTCGGAATGACACGGTTCACAACGGTTATTCAGCATGTTGCTAGATCCCTAAATCACTCAGCGCCTTCTCGTCTTCTTCCGTGAGCGGCTCGCGCTCCAGGTGCTCGAGGTAGCGCTGGTTGTTCCAGACTTCGAGATACGTCAGGTAGCCGAGTACCGCCACCTCGCCCTGCATCGCCGCCGATTCGCGCAACACGGAGGGAATCAGAAGTCTTCCC